>NZ_JACVPG010000009.1:0-57890 GCF_018882045.1 Polynucleobacter sp. Fuers-14
GTTCAGTTTGGCTAAGGTGTTGATAGGTCATGGCTACTTTGACTTGCAGGTCTAGAAGCTTTGGATACTAAAACATCCTTAGCCTCCTTAACTAGTTGTTCAAAGTTGCACTTCGTAGTTGAATCCACCTAATAAACCTATTTTGCTACCGATGGAAATTTCTTGCTTAAAACTGACTTGCCCGCATTTGGTTCATCAAAGCGAGGCTATTTTTATCCATACCGCCAACCATTTCAGCCAAGTCGGGGTAGTCTCTCACTAAAGACTCGCCGCCATAAAAGCGGAGTAGCCAATCTGGATAGCTTCTTTCGGAAATTTCTTTAATCTCCAATAATCCAATACGATGATGCCGTTTATCTTCCTGGATTCTCTTCCATACCTTCATAATATTGGTACGCTCACCTTCAATCACCTGAGCAAACTGCTGGTTATCGTAAAAGAGAATGCCAGTAACACCATTTTTTTGATTAAACACGCGCGCCGACTTGAGCAAACGCATTAAGCCAAGAAAAGACATATCTGAGATAGCTTCACTCAGATAACTCAATTCAACCAGGTCTTTTGGTTTAGGCATTACTTAGAAATGGAATTAATAAATAAAAAAGGCAAACCCGAAGGTTTGCCTTTAAATACTAAAGCTATTTTAAAATTTAAATACTTATCGCTTATACCTATTATGCGTTTGCCGCCTTCAAAGCTGCATTCAAAGTGGCGCTAGGACGCATTACTGCTTCAAACTTCTCAGAATCGGGCATAAAGTAACCACCAATATCTGCTGGCTTACCTTGAACCGCCTTAAGTTCATCCGCAATTTTTTGCTCATTCTCAAGTAAAGATTTTGCCAAAGAGGCAAAGTGCGCTTGCAATTCTTTATCTTCCGTTTGAGCGGCCAATGCTTCAGCCCAGTACATTGCTAAGTAGAACTGGCTACCGCGGTTATCCAACTCACCAGTACGTGGTGAAGGTGACTTATTGTTATCCAACAACTTACCAGTCGCCTCATCCAAAGTGCGGGCTAAGATCTTTACCTTGTTGTTGCCAGTTTTATCGCCGATATCCTCAAGAGATACAGCTAAAGCCATGAACTCACCAAGTGAATCCCAACGCAAGTGGTTTTCTTCTACCAATTGTTGAACGTGCTTAGGAGCTGATCCGCCAGCGCCAGTTTCAAACAAGCCGCCGCCAGCCATTAAAGGCACGATGGACAACATCTTTGCACTAGTACCTAATTCCATAATTGGGAATAAGTCAGTGAGATAGTCACGCAAAATATTGCCCGTCACAGAAATCGTGTCCTTGCCACGAATCACGCGCTCTAAGGTGTAACGCATTGCACGCGTCTGGGACATGATTTGAATATCTACACCAGTGAGATCGTAATCCTTGAGGTAGGTATGCACCTTCTTGATCAATTCAGCTTCGTGCGGACGGTACTCATCGAGCCAGAATACTGCTGGAGTATTAGAAAGACGCGCGCGATTTACGGCCAACTTGACCCAGTCACGAATTGGCGCATCTTTAACCTGACACATACGCCAGATATCACCCTCTTCTACATTTTGTTCAAGCAATACAGTGCCATCATCGGCAACGATACGCGCTACACCAGCCTCTGGTATTTCAAAAGTCTTATCGTGCGAGCCGTACTCTTCAGCCTGTTGAGCCATCAAGCCGACGTTAGGAACCGTACCCATCGTCGTTGGATCAAAGTTGCCATGTGTCTTACAGAAATTAATCATCTCTTGATAGATACGCGCGAAGGTACTTTCTGGAATCACTGCTTTCGTGTCATGCAAACGACCATCAGCACCCCACATTTTTCCACCAGCACGAATCATTGCAGGCATAGAAGCATCTACGATCACATCGCTTGGAGAATGGAGATTGGTAATACCTTTGGCAGAGTCCACCATCGCCAATGCTGGACGATGCTCGTGGCAGGCATGCAAATCTTGAATGATTTCTTCGCGCTTGGATTCCGGCAAAGTCTTGATCTTTTCGTAGAGGCTGCTCATACCGTTATTGGCATTCACGCCCAACTCTTCAAACAGCTTGGCATGCTTTTCAAAAGCATCTTTGTAGAAAATCTTTACCGCGTGACCAAACACGATTGGATGAGAAACTTTCATCATGGTTGCCTTGACGTGCAAGGACAGCATCATGCCGGTCTTATAAGCGTCTTCGATTTCTTTCTCATAGAAGTCACATAACGCTTTTTTGCTCATGTACATGCTGTCGATAATTTCGCCAGCTAATAAAGAGACTTTTGGTTTAAGGACGATAGTCTTACCGCCCTTTGTGACCAAGTCCATCTTCACATCACAAGCCTTAGTCAAGGTCATGGACTTCTCACCAGCATAAAAATCGCCGCCATGCATATGAGATACGTGAGTGCGTGACGCCTGACTCCACTCCCCCATCGAGTGTGGATTTTTACGAGCGTAACGTTTCACAGCAGGGGGAGCACGGCGGTCAGAGTTACCTTCGCGCAATACAGGGTTTACTGAGCTTCCCAAGCATTTGGAATAGCGAGTGCGAATAGATTTTTCTTCATCCGTTTTTGGATCTTCAGGAAAATCAGGAATCTTGTAGCCTTTAGTTTGTAACTCTTTAATGGCGGCGAGCAGCTGAGGTACAGAGGCGCTAATATTTGGCAGTTTAATAATGTTGGTATCAGGCAATAAAGTCATTTTGCCTAGCTCAGCCAAGTTATTGGGAACTTGCTGCTCAGGGGTCAGGCATTCAGGAAACTCAGCCAAGATACGGGCGGCGACTGAAATATCACTCGTCACGATCTCCACGCCAGCAGGGGCTGCAAAAGTACGAATAATTGGCAGAAATGCGCGAGTAGCCAAAAGTGGCGCCTCATCTGTCAGCGTATAAATAATCTTTGATTTCTCTGAAGCCATGAATGTTTCCTCAATATTGAAAAAATTACAGAGTCAGGTTTTTACCCTGTCGCCCTCAAATCCACATTTTGCAAGTCGCTTTTAGCGCACCTTTTGCCAATGAGGCGAGATCTCTATTTTAAATCATCAGACTTGGCAAATATGCTGGTTTTGCACCTTAAAGTGTCTGATAAAGGTCAATTTAAGGGAATCCACCGAGACAACTTCGACTTCAAATTCACCGTAAACTCCAAGCTATGACCAGCAAACATCCTTTACTCAACAAAAATCTGGTGCTACTGATCATTTGTCAGGGGCTATTCCTCACCAATAACGTCACTTTTATCGCCATCAATGGGCTTGTTGGGCTCAGCCTTGCGCCAGCCAGCTGGATGGCTACCCTACCCGTCATGGGCTATGTTGTCGGGGGCGCCTTTTCAACCTCCATTGTGGCTAAATCTCAAAACTACTTTGGGCGCAGAGTTTCCTTCCAATTAGGCTTGCTAGTAGCAATGCTCTCAGCACTGCTATGCGCCTACGCCGCCATCACGAGAAACTTTTGGCTGTTGGTCTTAGGGACCTTTATTGCAGGCTATTACAGCGCTAATGGGCAGCTCTATCGCTTCGCCGCAGCAGAACTGACAGAACAGAGTCAACGCGATAAGGCGATCTCTTGGGTGCTTGCTGGCGGCATCCTCGGTGCAGTCATTGGACCTAATCTAGCCTCCTGGACTCGAGATCTGTTTGATACCGCCTTTCTAGGGGCCTATCTCACCCTATCCATTGCCGGGTTCATTGGCATCTTCGTCATGCAGTTCATTCGTTTTCCACAAGAGCTAAAGACCCATCATGCCCTCACTGATGGACGCCCACTGAAAGTCATTCTCCAGCAGCCCGTCTTTATGGTTGCCATCATTGGTGCAGCATTGGGGTATGGGGTCATGAATCTACTCATGGCCGCCACACCCTTGGCAATGCAAATCTGTGGGCTACCATTCTCGGACACCGCTTTAGTTCTAGAGTGGCATGTGATTGGCATGTTTGCTCCCGGATTTTTTACAGGATCACTCATCCAGCGATTTGGGGTATTGAAAGTGATGGGGACTGGGGTGCTTCTGAACTTCATCTGCATTGCAATCGCTCTTACCGGAACCGATCTCCATCAATTCTTTATCGCGTTATTTTTACTCGGCGTTGGCTGGAACTTTTTATTTACTGGCGCCACCTCTTTGGCGATGACTGCCTATCAATCCAATGAGAGGGACAAAGCACAGGCTGCCATTAATTTCTTCGTCTTCGGAACTATGGCCTTCACTTCTTTCGGGTCAGGCGCCCTAGTCACCTCACATGGTTGGAGCATCCTCAATTGGGGATCACTCATCCCAGTTGTAGTGAGCGGTCTGGCGATTTTCTGGCTTGCTCAGCAACGGAGAAAATCTCGAGTGACGGCCTAAGAAGTTTTAGCTAGTGGCAAGTTAAACAAAAGGTTTTGTGGCTTTAACTTCAGCTGCTGCTGGTCGTTCATGGCAATAGCCATATATACCGGCTTACCAGCCTGCGCCTTAGCAACAGCAGCCTCATCGATAAAGTCTAAGCGAAATAAACAAAGCACCTTTTGCAACTCATCTGCCTCTACCAACTCTTTGTTGTAAAGCTTATTCAGTATTTCAGTAGCGGCTGCATCTAGGCCAACATGCCATGACCACTTGGGATCCATGATTTGCTGCATGGGGGTAATGCGCACACTAACCCCGAGGAAATGTTTGATCCATTTCTCTAAGATGCGACAAAAATGATTAATAGGCTCATGCCCAAAATTGAGCTGAACTGCTAAATCAAAATCTTCGTTTCGAGTCCAATAGGTATCAGCATTGTCTTCATGCAGCACATCTAGATCAGCTGAACGCATTGTCATTGACTTACCCTTGAGCAAGTCCATGATGTTGCCGGTATCGCTGGCTTGGGCATTACGAGCAACCACCTCATCATCCGCCCCCATCACGATGCCATCATCAATAACGGTGATCTTTTGAGTTCTGAAAAAGAGCTCGCCCATACGGGCTTCCAGTGGGTGCGCATCATTACCCAGGATATGTCTAATGAAAATTTGGGCGAGTTGAGCAATAAACAAAGGCGGTACGTCTACTCCCTCACCTTTAAATAAACTCATATAAAAGCTCTCTAGGGAGCTTGTCGCTAATAAACGCTTCCGATAACGCAGCCAAACGCGATAGTTCTCCTGAATATCCTCATCAGCCATTGCCGAGATTTCATCATCAGCAATATCTGTACGAGGGTTGTCAGTTAAACGCTGATGGAGTGAACGTTCGATAGCGCAAGATTCGGGAACCAGCTTGAGCTCCGGCCTCTCCATATAAGTACGCAAAAAGTCATCCGTCACCAACAACTGATCATCAGAACTGATGATCAGGGTGCTATATGCAGAATTTGGCCAATAATTTGTCATACGTTTTAGCTAAAGCGTCATTACCAAAGAGATTTACAGGGCTCAGAATATACTAGCCAATCAATTTGTGTGAAATAGGAAAACATCATGAGTGAACTTAAAAAAATCGATACTGTTGTGGGCGAAGGCAAAGAAGCTGCCGCAGGCAATCATGTGGATGTGCATTACACCGGCTGGCTTTATGACGAAAAGGCTGCTGACCATAAAGGTCAAAAGTTTGACAGCTCCTTAGATCGTGGCCAACTCTTTAGCTTCCCCTTGGGCGCTGGTCATGTGATCAAAGGCTGGGATGAAGGCGTAGCTGGCATGAAAATTGGTGGCAAACGTACCCTCATCATTCCTTCAGAGATGGGCTATGGTCCTCGTGGTGCAGGTGGCGTTATTCCTCCAAATGCCACCCTGGTATTTGATGTGGAGCTCCACGGCGTGAACTAAGCCATCTAGAGCGGGCAGCAAAACAAAAGTCACCCTCTCGGGTGACTTTTTTTACTTCGATCAACTCGTGATCTAAAAACTTAGGAGCGTAGATCCTTGCCGTTGAGCGTCAGGCGATTAGTCGAACGGTTTTGACATAAACCAATCAGACGATTTCTTTCAGCCATCACTTTGTCCGCGTATCCGCCATCATCCTCTGCATTCGCAGCGCCAACGTAATACTTCAGACCATTGCGCAATGAACCGGCTGTAGCAATGAGGTATTTCAAAATATAGGCGCCAACACGGATATTAACTTCAGGCTTGGCAGCTTCAGAAGTCCCACCAAAAATTGCATACTTATCTTTGTGTACTGCAGTCATCACCTGCATGAGGCCTTCAGCACCGGCTTGACTCTTGGTATTGGGATTGAAGTTAGATTCCACTGAGATTACCGCCAACAAAAGCACTGGGTCGATGTTGACCTCTTTTGCAATCAAAATAGTATTTGAAACATACTCTTCAATCTTCGCACGATCGAGACTGTATTTCTTCTCAAAGAAGTCAGCTACGGCACGTTGATTCTGAATCGAACCCATTAAGTTGCTATCTAAAGCCTGGGGGTCCATCTTTGATGTTGGGATGCGGTCGGACAGATGAGAAATCGATTTCACTTGCATTTGCGCCACAGAGGGCATTAACAAAGCCACGGTATGCTGCTTGGAGCTAGTCAAACCAATTGAAGCAGGAATCTTAGACTTGCCATAGATCACAGCGGCGATCTCAGTATCAGCAGCCTGGGTGGCTGATACTTCATTGGACTCTTTATATTGATTGAGCATGCCAAAGCCGTTGCTCCAGACTATGTGACGCGCCTCATCAGGAACAAGGATACGAGCAATGTCAAAAGCGCCGGCATTAGTGCCGTTGCCTGAAAGCCAAAACCCAACCACCATGAACACAGTTAAAACGAGTAGGCCATTGATGACCCGATAGACTGGAGACATGGCATGCGCCAGCAGCTCTTTAGCAGTCAAAGCGCTTGACTGTGCGTTCTGCATATCGCTCAAATTGTTAGCTAAACATTTACTCATTCATTGTTTGCAAGACCTCAAAAAACTAAACTACCGTTTTATGCTGCATTGCAATATCTAAAAAACATGGGTCATCCTAAGAAGTTTCTTATATCAAGTCAAGAATAAAGAAGTGGAAATCAATAACTTATTGATCTAGGAATCCGGGAGCTCCCGTATACAGATAGCTAAAGACATATATAAGTCAATAAAATCAATAGCTTATGTAAGTTAGGGGGCACTAATTTCACTCTATAAAAAATTGGCTTAAAAAGGACTTTTTTGTGTTTTTGGCCAAAAATTCAAACCAAAAAATCATATATCTAGTGCTTTCATGTCTGTAATTTTCTAGGGGTAGTGGCAAGGCAGACGTTATTGCAAGGCAGTATTTACAAGGCTTTCTTCAAGAAAACATGCACTTTGATATACAAAAAAATATCACAAGAGTTCTGATTCTTATTAGCTGTGGAGCTAGCCCAAGATGAAAATATGGGTTCATGGGAGGTGGAGGTCATACACTAAGAGCACATGAAATTCCTTAGTCACCTTCTTGCCCTTGTAGCGGTTTCGGCCTCATTAAATGCCCTTGCGGCTTTTGAAGACTGCAAAGATCTATTCCCAGCTCAGCAAATACCGACCAGTCCGCAGGTGGGGCGCGACCTTTGCTTTGATAGCTTTGCCATCTACTACTCTCCTCAGGATAAAAAGCCAATCTATACCGTTGAGAAGCTTAATCGGGAGCAGCTTTCCGCCCCGCACCCGCGCAGAGGTAATCAGTTTTACGAAGAAGCCAGACTACCCTTCTCCGAACGGGCCCTGCTCTCAGATTACCGCGGAAGCGGCTTTGATAGGGGTCATAACGTCCCAGCAGGCGACATGAGTAATGAACGCTCTATGGCTCAATCTTTCTCATTGGCCAATATGATGCCGCAGGCAAGGCAAAACAATCAGGGAATCTGGGCCAAAAATGTCGAGGAGCCAACGAGGGCCTATGTCAAAAGAGCTGCTGGCGATATTTACGTCTTCACGGGATCGATTGGAAACCGCGGCAGTATTGGCAGAAGTCACGTAACGATTCCCAGCCACTTATATAAGTTGGTATACGACTCCAATAAAAATACTGCTTGGGGATATTGGATTGAAAACACCAATGAAGCAACTATGACTCCGCCAATCCCCTATCAAGAGTTAGTACAAAAGACGGGAATTGACTTTCGTTTACCTGTAAGTCAAGGCAGCAATACAAATGATACATCGGCGCAGACCCATGATATCAAGGGGCAAAAGACTCTCGTTGGCGGATGGTACCCCATATTTTTTGACGATTACTCCCCCAGCAAGCTCAATGATGTCATTAACAATATCAAGTCGGGCAAGATAGCTAGCATTCAGATTCAATATGACCGCAATGACGATCTTGCAAAACAGATTGCCTCGCAAATTGAATCGCAGGCCAAGTTAAAGGCAGGCCTAATTCAAAGCAGTCCACCAGAATCAGCAACTGTGACTTACGAACGTAACCGCGTCACACTGATTATTCGCTCAAAGTAATTTAGATCTAGCTTGCAGGCCATGCGCCCGCTGAATTGGCGCCAAGAGTCCACGCAAACCATTGTGGTCTAGGGTGTGCATTAATTCCAATAATTCACCAAGCTCGCCTTTGGGAAAACCTTCGCGGGCAAACCACGCCAAATAATTCCCCGGCAGATCAGCCAATGCACGCCCTGCGTGCTTACCAAAAGGCATCTTCATTAAAACCAATTTTTCCAAGGACTCAGCGTTCATTTGGGGAAATCTTACAAGCAAAAAAGAATAGGCCTATAGATTCCGCCATTTTTTAGGTCATGGTTATTTTCATTAGTTGAGAACCATTCTCATCTAATGCTATATTGAGAACCATTCTCATTTAGATTGATAACCACCAACCTCAAGGGCCCATGAAATTGACCATTAATAGACTTCTTGCATTCAGCCTCTTCTTAGTTGCCACACTTCACTTTTCTTTAGCCCATGCAGGCGAGGGAGTGTTTGGCTGGATTTACACCTTAGATTTACAACCTAAGGGCAAGCTGGAGTTTGAGCAGCGCCTGCAACTCAATCAACAGCAAGCAGCGGGAACTTACGATGCATTAACTGCTAGGACCGAACTGGAATACGGCTTAACTAACGACTTACAAGTTGCCGGCTATATCAACTCTTACTACACCAATGCAAATCAAAATTACACCAATCCAGAAGCATGCGGAGATGCCTCAACCTGTACAGGTGGTTATGGCGTTCCCTCTTCGCACGATCCTTCCACAGCCTATAAGAAAAGTGGGATTGAAGGCGGCTCTCTAGAAGCGATTTATCGCATTACCAATCCAGTAACTTCGCCAGTAGGTGTAGGGCTTTATCTAGAGCCAACATGGGGAAGAAACAAAGATGAACTCGAGGCGAGGCTTTTACTTCAATCTAACTTTATTGATGATCGATTAATTTTGGCGGGCAACGTTGTAGCCGCGAATGAGCGCTTAAAGTTTATTGAAAACGGTAACGTTCCTGAATCGATGCTCGATTTACTAGTGGGCGCGAGCTATCGCTTTGCCCCCAAGTGGTCGGCTGGTGTAGAGGCCCGTTTTCATAATGATTATTCAGAGCTCAATTTACGCAATCAAGTTCAAAGAGCCACTTTTGTAGGTCCCAATATGCATTACGCAGCCAAAGACTGGTGGGTTACTGGCGCTTGGCGCTATCAACTCGCAGGCGGCACCTGCATGGGCGGCGGAGAGGCTGAGTGCTCAGATGCTCGTGTCTGGGATAGCCACTCAGTAAATGAATTCATTGTCAAAGTTGGTTTCCCGCTAAATTAAGCGAAAGAAACTATGGAAATTCAGAACCTATTAGTTGCGGCTTTAGCTCATTTGCTGAAGTTTCAAGCCACCCAATGTCAAACAGCCAAGAAAAGAGCATTAATGATGTTTGACAAACTCTCCAATGTCCAAGGCATCAATCCAGAAATTCAGGCTCTTTGTAATGAAGCGAATGAATTGCTCACTGCCTAAGATTTTATTCAATAACCTATGAACTGGAAACCCAGCCCGTTAGCAATGCTTGGTTTAGTCATGATGAGTGCACCCATCATGGCCCATGCGAAAATTTATGTTTCTGCAGACCAAGCTCAAAAAATCCTTTTCCCCAATAAAGCATTGATGAAGTACCCCATCATCATTACAGATGATCTTCAGGAAAAGATGCGTATTGCATCTAGCATTCGCTACCCCTTTCAGGGCGAGCGCATCTGGAGGGCAGCTGATGGTAGCTGGTTTGTGGTTGACGAAGTCATAGGCAAACATGAAATGATTACTTATGCCGTTGCTATCAACCCAAATGGCAGTATCGCTGGTATCGAAGTTTTGGAATACGTTGAGTCTTATGGTTATGAAGTAGCAGAAGCGCAATGGCGCAAACAGTTTGTAGGCAAGACCGCAAACGACCCTATCAAGCTCAATCAAGATATTCAGAATATTGGTGGCGCAACACTGTCTTGCAAACACCTCACTGATGGAGTGAAGCGGATAACAGTTTTATATAACCTAGCCCTGAAGAACTCTAACTCAAAACCCAGCCTCGGAAAGTAACAATGCTTCGTTGTAAACCACTTCTTGGCACCTTTGTTGAGATCTCCATAAATCAAAATGATGGTCAAGAGGCTATTGATAATGCTTTTGCAGCCATTCAAAATGTTCATGACCTCATGGGATTTCATGATCCTGAAAGTGAGCTAAGCCAAATCAATCGAAGTGCTCACATGGAAGTAGTTGAGATTCATCCATGGACTGCGCAAGTCATCCGAATCGCGAAAGAGGTTCATCTTGAATCCGATGGCCTATTTAATTGTGGAATCGGCCATCGTCTGGTTGCTGCAGGATTATTGCCCCGCCATATCAACTACTCCAATCACGATCTTGGTGGCGTTGAAGACATTCACTTCCTAGCTCCTGACCTGATAAAGTCCAGCCGCCCGGTCTGCCTTGATCTGGGTGGAATCGCCAAAGGGTTTGCGGTAGATATGGCGGTGAGAGTCTTAATATCAGAGGGCATCGCATCTGGCTCGGTGAATGCTGGTGGTGACCTACGGGTTTTTGGGAGCGCCTCCCTCCCAATTCAAGTTCGCCATCCTGAGAGATCTGAGGAGTTAATAAATATCGGATCTTTGAAAGATGGAGCTATTGCCACCAGTAGCCTTTACTTTGCAAAAAGAGATAGTCAGAAGAGTCATATCATCAACCCTCTAGCCCAGAATTTTTCCGAGGTTCATGTGGAGATTGCTGGGTCATTCTCTATCCTTGCAAAAGAGTGTGTTTATGCTGATGCACTCACCAAGGTTTTAGCCTTATCCAATAATGAGCATCACCCGTGCTTCAGCCATTTCTCAGCGCAAGCACTGAGGATAGTCGCATGAGCCGCCTTGGGAGGATGTCCAGCTGGCAAAGAACGTTTGTCATCTGCGGCATGATGGCTTGTTCAATCACTGGCCTGATGTATCTTCTGGGGCATCAATTTCAGATACAAAGATCTACTCTTGGCACCCACAGCATTCTCGCAGCTCATGGCATTGCTGCAATGCTTGCTACCTTAGCTCTTGGATCAGTAATGTCATTTCATATCAAGGCGGGCTATAAGTCCAGAAAGCAGTTGTGGAGTGGCTTTAGCCAGCTGGGCTTTCTATTTGCACTTCTCATTACCGGCGGAATGCTTTATTACGGGCCAGAGGAAATCCGCGATGGAGTAATTAGCACCCACTGGATTATTGGCCTGCTGTTCGCTGTCATCTTTTTATTACACCTAACCGTCATTAGGAAGCCAAAAACAATTGTTAACTAAATCGTGAGAGTGATAAAAACAGGTTTATTTTTTACAATAATGACTGTAGAGCAAGTTCATGACCGATAACGTTATGTCACTGGAAAGAGAGTAATAAATTTGCTTACCGTCTCTGCGTGTCTTAACCAAATTTTTAGTACGTAGGACTGTCAGCTGTTGCGATAAGGTTGGTTGATGTATTCCGGTTGATTCCTCCAGGTCCCCAACGCACCGCTCCTCAACGGCGATTTCACACAACAACATCAGTCGACTCGGGTTTGAAAGTACTTTTAAGAACTCGCAAGCCTTTGTGGCAGAAGACTGCATCTTCTTAAGCTCTGCAATTCGCTTTTTTTCGTTCAACATGAAAATTACAGTGCGTTAAGGGGGATCTTTAAATATGAAATCCCGTTGCTTTCCTTCGGAGGCATATCACCTGCACGAATGTTAATTTGGATCGAAGGCAAAATAAGTGCCGGCATATCTAATGTGGCGTCACGCTTACTGCGCATCTGAACAAACTCATCCTCAGTAATACCATCATGCATATGAATATTCGATTTCTTCTGCTCTGCCACTGTTGTTTCGTAATTTACTGGACGCCCATTTGGCGGATAGTCGTGGCACATAAATAATCTAGTCTCACCAGGAAAGCTCAAAATCTTTTGCATCGACTTATAAAGCATGTGTGCATCACCGCCTGGAAAATCACATCGGGCAGTTCCAACGTCAGGCATAAACATGGTATCGCCTACAAAAACGGCATCACCTACTTGGTATGCCATACAGGCTGGCGTATGACCGGGGACAAAGAGGGACTTAAAGCTTAGTTTTCCAAAGTGAATTTCTTCCCCATCTTTAAGCAAATCATCAAACTGAGAGCCGTCCGCTTGAAATGACTCTTCCAAATTAAACACTTTTTTAAATACTCCCTGTACCACCGAGATATGATCACCTATGGCAATCTTGCCGCCTAATTTTGATTTTAGATACGGCGCTGCTGAAACATGATCTGCATGTGCATGGGTTTCTAAAATCCATTCTGTAGTCAGGTTATTGGCCTTGACGAACTCAATCACCTCATCAGCTGATTTCGTTTTAGTACGCCCTGACTTATGGTCATAATTCAGCACTGAATCAATAATTAAACATGGTGAACCCGGTTTCTCATAAACCACATAAGTTACGGTCCAGGTATCCGGGTCAAAAAAGCCCTTAACAATCGGTTTCATCTATTTTTCCAGTTTGCAGTAAATGGTTTATTTTATGATAAATACTATATAAAAATGTAGAGTAATCATAAACCCTGATAGCCAATGACTATAATTCAAGCTATTTTATTGACCTAGATCTAATAAAACATAGAAGTGGAGATAGCATGACTTCAGCAAACTCGGGTTCCAATGTATTTGACGTAGTAATTGCAGGCGGCGGCGCTGCTGGCATAGGCTTAGCCGCTAGCCTGAAATCCAGAGATCGCTCACTTAATATCGCAATCATTGAGCCCTCTGAAGAGCACTATTACCAACCTTCTTGGACACTAGTGGGCGGCGGTGCATTTAACGTCACAAATAGTCGTCGTCAAACTAAAGATCTCATTCCATCAGGAGTGCGCTGGATTAAAGAGAAGATTGTGGGCTTCAATCCAGAGGCCAATGAAGTTCTGGTTAGTAATGGTGCTGCAGTTAAATATAAGCAACTAGCAATTGCAACAGGCATTAAGACAAACTGGGATGCTATACCCGGGCTCAAGGAAACACTTGGTAAAAATGGGGTGACCTCTAACTATAGTTATATGTCCTCTCCTTATACCTGGGAACTTGTTCAAGGCCTGAAGTCTGGGAAAGCCATTTTTACGCAACCCCCGATGCCAATCAAATGCCCTGGCGCACCTCAGAAGGCAATGTATCTATCTTGCTATGAATGGCAGAAACAAGGTAGCCTAAACAATATTGAGGTTGAATTAGACAATGCGGGTGCCGCACTCTTTGGTGTAGCCGACTTTGTTCCGCCGCTTATGGAATATGTCAAAAAATACAACGCCAAACTCAATTTCAATACCAATCTCATTTCTGTAGATGGCCCAGCTAAAAAAGCGATTTTTGCAGTCAAAGATGCTGATGGAAATGTCACGCAGGTTGAAAAATCGTTTGACATGCTACATGTAGTACCCCCACAAGGCCCTCAAGACTGCCTCAAGGGAAGCCCTGTTTCTAATGCTGATGGCTTTGTAGATGTAGACCAGTTCACCCTTCAACATACTCGCTACCCGAATATCTTCGGACTTGGTGATTGCTGTTCGTCGCCAAACTCTAAAACTGCTGCAGCAGCCAGAAAACAAATTGTGATCGTCGCAGAGAACTTACTAGCAGCAAAACACAACAAACCACTGCCAACTAAATATGACGGTTATGGCTCATGCCCACTGACAGTAGGGAACGGAAAAATTATTTTGGCGGAGTTTGGTTTTGGTGGAAAACTCTTGCCCACTTTTCCTTGGCTCATTAATCCACTTAAAGCTACAAGACTCGCTTGGATTCTGAAGAAAGATGTTCTTCCTTGGCTTTACTGGAATGCGATGCTTAAGGGAAGAGAGTGGTTAGCGCGTCCATTTGAAAATTAATTGATGGACTTTTTGCCCTACCTAACCTTAGCAATTGGTGCATTTGTTGGCGTCTTAATGGGCCTGACGGGGGCTGGGGGCGGCATCTTATCTGTACCCTTACTGGTGTTTCTTCTGCATCTGCCAATGTCAGAGGCAGGGCCGATAGCATTAACAGCAATTACTGTTTCGGCTTTTGCAGGCGCTGTAATTGGGTTCAAGGCCAAAGCACTTCGCTATAAAGCAGCCATGTTAATGGCGATTTTTGGCTTGATTCTATCCCCGGCTGGTTTATGGCTAGCCCAGAAGGTACCGAACACTCCGCTACTAATATTATTTAGCCTGGTGTTGATGTACGTTTCTATTCGGATGCTTTTACAGGTAGCTAGAAATCTTTCTGGAGAACCTCTTCCACAAATTAAAAGTCCGCCCTGCCAACTAGATTCATCGATCGGAAAGCTGATTTGGACAGTGCCATGTGCTCGTGCGCTAATGTTCTCTGGCGCCACTGCTGGATTTTTATCGGGCCTACTAGGTGTCGGCGGGGGATTTATTCTAGTTCCCGCCTTAAATAAATTCACTGACCTGCCAATGAAATCAATTGTTGCCACATCACTTGGTGTTCTCGCAATTGTTTCTGCTGGGGGTGCCTTTATCTCCCTTGCATCTGGAACTCTGAATACAGCCATTGCAATACCTTTTGCCTGCGGTTCACTATTGGGACTTCTACTAGGAAAAGTATTGGAGAAAAAAATAAGCGGCCCTAGAATTCAACAAATATTTGCAGTCTTTACATTAATCATTGCCGTGAGCTTAATGATCAAGGCAATAAATCATTGATGCCATCTTTTGGCGGTACTCAAAAGACCTCCAGCCTCGGCGCTTAACGATTTGAGAGGCTATAAAGCGATTATCAAGCTAAATCGGGGTAGCTTACATCCCCAAAAGAAAAAGCCCTTATTGCTAAGGGCCCTTATTTTCTTCAACATCGAAAACTACTTAGTGACCACCAGCACCACCCAAGTAAGCCGCTTTCACGGCGGGATCGTCCTTAAGCTTTTCAGCGGGTCCGTGAGTAGCGATCTTGCCGTTCTCTAGAACATAACCATAGTCAGCTACGTTTAAAGCAGCAGCAGCAAACTGCTCAACCAACAACATGGTTACACCCTGTGATTTCAAGTTAGAGATGATTCTAAATACTTCCTCAACTAAGATTGGAGCTAGGCCCATAGATGGCTCATCCAAAAGAATGATCTCTGGGTTCAGCATTACAGCACGAGCCATTGCCAACATTTGCTGTTCACCACCAGACAAAGTACCAGCCAATTGATTGCGACGTTCCTTGAGACGTGGGAACATTTCAAGAGACTTTTCCAAGTCTTGCTTGATGTCCCCTTTTGGACGGCTACCAGTAAAGCGTGGAAACGCACCAAGCAACAAGTTGTCAGTTACGGACATCGTTGTAAACACGCGGCGGCCTTCAGGGCTGTGAGCCAAACCTAGGCGGGCGATTTTATGAGAGTCGTAACCATCAATTTTTTCGCCGCCTAATGTGACTTCGCCAGCTGTTGGCTTAATCATGCCAGTAATAGCGCGCATGGTGGTGGTTTTGCCAGCACCGTTTGAGCCAATCAAAGTAATTACTTGCCCTTTGGGAACATCAATATTGATGCCATGGAGGACTTTAACTTTGCCGTAACCTGCTTCAAGATTCTTAATAGATAACATGGTATTTACCGATTCAATATGTTCTAGTGATTAAGTACCCAAGTAGGCATGAATCACCTTCTCGTCTGCCTGAACTTCAGCTGGTTTACCTTCTGCAATCTTCTGACCAAAGTCCAATACAGAAACGGTATCGCAAACTGACATCACCACATCCATGTGATGCTCAATCAGGATGAAAGTAATACCGCTATCGCGGATCTTACGAATAATGCGCAAGAGTTCTTTGATGTCTGGTGCTGTTAAACCAGCAGCAGGCTCGTCCAACAAGAGCAACTCAGGATCCAATGCTAAGGCACGAGCAATCTCCAGCAAACGTTGCTTACCGTATGGCAAGTTACGCGCTTCTTCATTCGCTAAATCATCTAGACCAACGAATTTGAGCAAGGCCATTGCACGAGCATATGCTTCAGCTTCTTCTTTCTTATAACGTGGCAGATGTAATGCAATTTCAAACATGTTTGATTTAAAGGTGTGATGCAAGCCAACCAAAATATTTTGGATCGCCGTCATTTCACCGAAGAGTTGAACGTTTTGGAAGGTGCGTGCGATACCAGACAGGGCGATATCGGAAGAAGTCTTACCAACCACGCTTTCACCTGCGTACAACACGTTACCTGCAGTAGGTGTGTAAATACCAGTCAACACGTTCATCATCGTGCTCTTACCGGATCCGTTAGGACCGATCAAACCATGGATGGTGCCGCGCTTGATACTGAGGTCAACATTGTTCAATGCCTTTAAGCCACCAAACTGCATCAATACAGAGTCAACTTTCAGGAGCTCAGCACCCGTATTTTGATTGGCAACAGTACTAATGAAGTTAATGGAATCATCCACCTCTTCGTGATCACCGCCGCGAGTAGTTTTAGCCTTACCAACCATCGCCTGGTAGAAGCTTTTCGCGAAACCAACGATACCGCTTTGCAAGTAATACACCACTAGCAAAATCATGAAGCCAAAAATACTCAAACGCCAATCAGAAATGCTATTCAACCAAAATGAAAATGCTGCTAAGCCCACTACACCGATGATTGGAAGAGCTACGCGCTTAGGAGTAGTTATCTTCTTGGATAGAGCCATGCCAGCCCCCACTACCACCACGATTGCAATAATCGAAGCAACGATGCGGAATAGATTGATGTCGTCCAAGAGTTTTGGCAATAAGACAATGATGGCCGCACCAATGATCGCACCAAGGCGTGACTTACGTCCACCCATAATGATACCGAGCAAGAATAAAACGGCTAGCTCGTTGTTATAGGTATTAGGTGAAATATATTGCTCTGAGTAGGCATACAAGCAACCAGCCAAACCAGCAAAACCAGCGCTAATCACAAATGCGATCACCTTAAAGCGATAAACAGATACACCCATGCAGTCACAAGCAATTGGGCTATCACGCAATGCTTCAAAAGCGCGGCCCATTTGTGATTTAACAAAACGATCGACAACAATCATTGCCAAAATAGCTACTGCTGATACCAACCAAAAATACTCGGTGACGCTCATAGGAACACCCATGAGCTCAGGGAGTGTTAGCTTAATTCCCAATGGCCCTTCGGTTAACCAATCCATCTCATTAATCAGAATCTGCGCAATTGTTCCAAAAGCCAAGGTCACCATCGCCAAATAAGGCCCAACCACCTTGAGAGCAGGCAGCGCCAAGATGCCACCAAAGATAGCCGTAACAATAATGGATGCGGGAATGGTCGCCCAAATTGGGAGGCCTAAATGGAAAAATAAAATACCTGCCGTATAAGAACCAATACCAAACAAGCCAGCATGACCCAAAGATACTTGACCTACATAACCGACTACGATATCCAATCCGAACAAAAGGATGGTGTAGATCAGAATCGTTTCAACTAGGTGAATGTAATAAGGATTGTGGACGAACAGGGGGAAGCAAACGAGCCCCGCAATCGCAATGAATATCGGTAATAGAGACTTCAATTTCATCATTAAACTTTCTTAATCGCAGATTTGCCGAAGAGACCAGATGGTTTGTACGCCAACACGAGCAATAACAAGATCAAGCCGGGCACATCTTTGTAACCAGTAGAGATATAAAAACCGGTTGCTGTTTCTACGATACCGAGAATCAAGCCACCAACAATAATGCCAAGGCCGCTAGATAAGCCGCCAATAATCGCTACAGCGAAAGCCTTTAATCCTAGCGCGCCACCCATGGTTGCGCCAGTCAGAGTTAACGGTGCAATCAATACGCCCGCGAACGCTGCAGTTAAAGAAGAAAGCGCATAAGAGAAGGTAATTACTACGCTGGTATTAATACCCATCAAGCCAGCTGCATCACGGTCATTGGCTGTCGCAACAACCGCTTTACCGTAAATAGTTTTACGGTTAAAGAACTCCACCAACAACATCATCACTAATGCGCCAACGACTACTAAAATTTCCATTGGCAGAATATTTGCACCCAAGAAACTCATTGGCTCCATTGGTAACGGTGAAGGAAATGGCAATGCATCACGACCCCAAATATTTTCAGCCACGTTCTTGAAAATAATACCGAGAGCGATGGTAGACATAATCCAACCAAACTCCGATTTAATCTTAATTGCAGGACGGACGCCGATGAGCTCAACGAAGCTACCCTGCAACATACCAAACAAGCAAACTACTGGAATCATCACCCAGTAATTCATGCCAAAGGTATCTACGCAAGTTAAACCTACAAGAGCACCTAACATCAGCGCTTCACCCTGACCGAAGTTCAAGGTGCCAGATGTGGCAAATGTGAGCTGAAAGCCGAAAGCGATGACCGCGTAGATCATCCCCACCGCTATGCCGCTCGAGAGGATTTGTGCAAACATGTCCATGTTATTGGCCTAAATATTCTTAAAACTGTTTTATTAACGAATCCGACATTGTAAGCAGAACGCCGCTTGTAGGCGGCGTTCTGCTTTATCTAATGCTGCAGTGCAAAATAATTATTTAGATTGCCTGCCTTATAGCTTGAATTACTTCTTTTTCGCTGTAGCATCCTCAGCATTTAAGAACTCAACGCGGCCATTTTCAACTACACCCATCACCACGTCTTTTGCCTTGATAGCTTCATGGTCAGTTGCAGTAAATGGCTTGTTATAGGTCATTACAACGCCGTCAACTGGAGTCTTCAGATCTTGCAATGCCGCCAATATCTTTGGTCCCTCTGTGCTGTTTGCCTGCTTGATAGCTGCAGCCAATAGGTATACAGAATCGTAACCTTGAGCTGCTGATACTGGAGAAGCAATGATGCCGTTCTTTGGCTTGAACTCTTTTAGGTATGTATCTACGAATACCTTACGCTTTGGAGTAGTTGCAGGCTGTTGAATGAAAGTCTCAGGCATGGTTGCACCGTTACCGTTCTTACCGGCTGTATCAATGAAGCTGGCCATAGACAATGTCCAGCTACCAATGATTGGCTTTTTCCAACCCAACTTTGCCATACCGTTAGCAATTTGTGCCAACTCAGGTCCAATTGCGTAAGTCAAAACAACATCAGCGCCAGCATTCTTTGCCTTGAGTAATTGTGAAGTCATGTCAACGTCACCGATGTTGAACTTTTCAGTTGCAACTGGAGTTATGCCGTAACCTTTCAATGCCTTCTCTAAGTCCTCGCGGCCTAACTGACCGTAGTTTGTTGAGTCAGCCAAAATGGCTACCTTTTTCAAACCACGCTTCTCAACCGCTTCTTTAGCGATCATTGGTGCTTGAATATTGTCAGCTGCAGCATTACGGAAAACATAGTTTTCAGCAGCATTTGGGAACTGATGAGTAATCAATGTGCCTGTTGCAACGTTGTTAAATACTGGAATCTTTGCTTCTTGATAAAAGCGCTGTGAAGCCAATGCAACACCGGTATTGATGTAACCCAAAGTAGCAACTACTTTTTCGTTGTTAATCAATTCTTGTGCAATTTGAACGCCACGCTCGTTTTTCGCTTCATCATCGCGCTCAACCAAAACGATTTTGTTGCCGTTAATACCACCAGCAGCATTAATTTCTTTTGCAGCAAGGCGAACACCGTCACGCATACTGACACCCATTGAGGATGAACCACCAGTAAATGGACCTGCAACACCAAGTTTGATATCGGCAGCATAAGCGCCGGTTGTAAGCATTGCAGCAGCGGCTACTGCAAAAATGTGATGACGAATGTTCATAAAGTCTCCATGACTAAAAATTGCTAATTAATAAATACTTTTTTATAGGTAAAACCGAAACGAACAGTTATCTTACTGTTAATACAAAGGCAAAAAAAGGGCCTTGTATTAGGGTTTTACATTAGCCCAAGAGACTCAAGAAAATTGCCGTTTCAGGCTGCGTTCAATGTTTGGCCAAAAAAGATTGATGATCAGTCCAACTATCACCAAGCCCGCTGCCAAGATCTTCCATGGCGGCAATGACTCCCCCAAGAAATAGGCTGCCGCCCCCATGCCAAAAATAGGTACCAGCAAAGGCGCAGGCGCAACCACTGCCGCCGGATGCTTAGAGAGCAGCCACGCCCAGGCGGAATAACCAAAGATGGTGTTCCCCCAAGACTGCCAAAGAACACCAGCCCATGCCCCTACTGGGGCTGAGGTTAAAGAAGTGCTCATATGCCCCCAACCCTCAAAAAGGTAAGAAATTGCAAATAAGGGAGGAATCGCAAAAGCGCTCGCCCAAACCACGTAGGCCAGCATATTAATAGAGCCCGCCCTTCGGCTAACCGTATTGGCAACCCCCCACGAAAAGCCAGTAAATACCACCAAGGCAAGTCCCAAGAAGGTGGTTGTGGCATCAGTGTGCAGCGCAATAATTCCCAAGCCAGCCATAGCAACTAGCACCGCCAGCATTTGATAAGTGCGCAAACGCTCTTTGGCAAAAAACATCGCAAAGCCGATAGTAAAAAATACCTGGGTCTGAATCACCAGGGAAGCTAGACCCGGGGAGATACGGCCATCGATCGCAAAGTACAGGACTCCGAACTGCCCCACGCCCACTGCTAAACCATAAATACAAAGATTGACCCAAGATGTTTTGGGTCTTGGCACAAAGAACACCAGCGGAAGAAATGCAAAGGTATATCTGAGTGCAGCGAACAAAAATGGTGGAAAAGCTGCGAGTGACAATTTAATGACTACAAAGTTCGTACCCCACACTGCCACAATAGCCAGCGCTAGCAATAAATGACTAGCGGGTAATGAATAGCTTTTCTGTGAAGTCTTAGGCACGCGTTAACAATTCCGACACGCGCTCAGCGATCATCATCGTGGGGGCAGCGGTATTGCCCGAGGTAATCGTAGGCATCGCCGAAGCATCGACTACCCGCAGATGATGAATACCTCTCACGCGTAATTCAGAATCGAGCACCGCCATCGGATCATCCGCGCGCCCCATCTTGCATGTGCCTACCGGATGGAAGATGGTTGTGCCAATATCCCCCGCCGCTTTAACCAACTCATCATCCGTTTGATATTGCACGCCTGGTTTGTATTCTTCTGGAGCATAAGGACCAAGGGCGGCCTGCTGGGCAATCTTGCGAGTTAAGCGTAAAGATTCTGCTGCTACCTTGCGATCTTCATCAGTCGACAAATAATTCGGACTAATCACTGGCGGCGCTTCAGGATCAGTCGAGTTAATGTGAACACTACCTCGCGAGGTGGGGCGTACATTGCAAACGCTTGCCGTAAAGGCATTAAATGAATGCAAATCTTCACCAAACTTTTCCAGGGACAATGGTTGCACGTGATACTCAACGTTGGCACTCTTTTGCTCTGGTGAGCTATACGCAAATGCACCTAACTGCGATGGTGCCATCGACATTGGACCCGATCGCTTAAAGAGATACTCCAAGCCGATCATCATCTTTCCCAAAAGAGTATTGGCTTTCGTGTTTAAGGTCTTAATACCATTCACTTTGTAAACCATGCGCAGCTGTAAATGATCTTGTAAGTTCTCGCCCACGCCCGGAAGATCAGCGATAACAGGGATGCCCAATTGATTGAGATGTACAGCAGCGCCAACACCGGAGCGCTCTAGAATTTGTACGCTACCAATCGCGCCTGCGCTCAACAACACTTCGCCACCTTGCTCGATGGCACATAAGGCTTCGCGGGATTGACCATCCTTGATGTATTCAACTCCAAGACAATTTTTAGTGGCGGGATCAATTTTAAGTTTTGTCACCACAGCTTGGGTTAATACTGTGAGATTGGGACGCTTTGCCGCATCCCTTAAAAAAGCTTTCGATGTATTTAAGCGCCAACCAGCGCGTTGACTCACATCGAAGTAACCCACGCCAAAGTTATCACCGCAATTGAAGTCCTCTGAAGCCGGAATGCCCGCCTCAACTGCAGCCTCTTTAAATCGATCCATGATAGGCCAACGTAAGCGCTGCTTTGAAACGGTCCACTCACCACCCTTACCATGCCACTCATTTGCAGCGCTGTGGTAATCCTCAAATGACTTGTAACGCTTAAGGGCATTTTCCCAAGACCAAGAATCATCGCCAGTTGCCTGAACCCAAGACTCATAGTCCCCTGCTTGACCACGCATATAAATCATGCCGTTAATCGATGAGCATCCACCCAAAACACGTCCACGCGGATACAGCAAGGATCGGCCGTTTAAGCCCTTTTCGGCGGCAGTTTTAAAACGCCAATCTGCCCTTGGGTTATCAATGCAATACAAGTATCCAACTGGAATGTGGATCCAGATGTAGTTGTCATTCTTGCCAGCCTCAATCAGCAAGACCCTCTTATTAGGATTCTCAGTCAAGCGCTTAGCCAACATGCAGCCGGCACTACCCGCCCCAATAATGATGTAGTCGTAAGTGTTTGCTTGAGTCATGTTCTTTAAGTCAAATAATGCGTTATTCAGTGATTCTCCAGTATTGATGCCTATTATTTACCAAACTAGAAAATAAGGCATCTCCAGGAATTACTTCAATACCCGTCTAAAATAGCGATATGCATATTAATGAGAAGAATCGCACTCCCAAGCTAACTGACCCTGATGATGGGCCCAGTAAGTCTGAGTTAAAGCGCCAAATGACCGAACGCCAGAAGTTGGCTGAAGTTCTGGCAGCCTTGAGCAGTGACGCCTTAAAAACGATCCCCATGGATGAGGCTATTAAGGCTGCGATTGCAGAGACTAACAAAATTAAGAGTTTTGAAGCGATTCGTCGTCATAAGCAATATCTTGGCAAACTCATGCGCTTCTTGGACGACGAAGAATTGGATGCGATCCAGAAGCGTTTAGATGCGATTCAAGGTGTGAGCAAAGCTGAGACTGCCAAGCTACATTTCTTGGAAAGCTATCGCGATAGACTCATTACAAATGATGAAGCGTTTACGAAGATGATTGAGCAATATCCCGATATGGATATTCAGAATATGCGTACCTTAATTCGGAATGCACGTCGTGAGAAAGAACAAAACAAGCCGCCTAAAGCCTACCGCGAAATTTTTCGCGTTCTGAAAGATATGGGTCTTTAAAGCTTAATCTTGCGAGCAGGCACTTCTACCCAGCGATAGAGATAGGTTGCTGTCACCCAGCTAGCAACAACAGCAACCAGCATCAAAGCAAGCGCCATAACGCCATCATGAAAGGCGCTCATTCCCCAAGCGATATACAGCGTGTTTGCCAGCAATACAAACGAGAAATGAATTAAGAAAGCACAGTACGATCTTCTGCTTCCCCAGAGAATGACATTGACCAGCTTGTGTTTTCTGGACTGATGCTGAGGGCGTTTCTGATCCTGCTTCTGATCTTTGTAAGCCGAGTCTCCCCAAAGGATTAGGGCAATGGCGACTATGTAAGCCAATATATTTCTGAGCCAAATTTGGTGAAAGCTTGAAACAACAATGACCACCCCAATCCCTACAAACATGATTCTGGCAAATCGATTTACCATGGGGTCAGGATAGTTCTTGCAAAGCTGTGCCAGCACACCCAGTCCATAGGCCCCTATAAAGTAAATGAAGTAGTTTTCATAAGCGCCAGATCGATTAAAAAATAGTAGCGATGCTACGCAGAGTACCAACAGCGTCCATATCAGGGAGCGTAAGCCGGGAAACATCCCCAACATGATTGCCAGAATGGCATAGAGCTGCCAATCAATCGCCACATACCAAACGCCAGCAGAAATCGAATCTAAGCCTAAGATGCCTTGGAGAAAAAATAAATGGGCCAAGAACTGACCCAGGGTTTCTGATTCGCCAACAAACTCATCTCGAACCCAGAAGCGCGCAATCCAGGCGCAAACAATCGTAAGAATGAGCGCTACTACATAGGGTGCAAATAATCGTAAGTAACGATTAAAGATTGTTTTCAACACATTGCGAGCACTTTTCAGGTCATTAGAGCGCGTCAATGATTGGGCCGCAAGATACCCGCCCATGACCAAAAAGATTTGCACTGCGTAACGACCATACTCAAACAAACAAGTCATTACCCCAGGGAGTAACAACCTTGCATCCTCTGCAATTTGGCCATAACTCGAAAAATGGTGAAGAATAATGATTAAGGCTGCGAAGGTCTTTAAAAAATCGACGAGAAGAAAATGGTTTTTAGACTGCAATGAAAATATTGAATAAAGGGTTGATTAGGGACTGCGGAGCTACTTCAGAGAAGCAGCATAGGTAGCCAAGGCATCAATATCATCATCACTGAGGCCGCGTGCAGCACTTCCCATTGTGCCATCCATATCAATTCGAGCGCCGGATCGAATATTCTTCAGCTGAGTAATGAGATATTCCTTGGATTGCCCAGCTAATCGCGCAATGTGTTTCTGACCTTGAAGCTGTGGACCATGACAGGAGTTGCAATACTGGGTACTGGAGATTTGTTGACCTTTAGCAATTTGATCAGCATTACCTAATTTTGCAGGTGGCGCAGGCAAGCTAGCAAAGTAAACAGCGATGTCTCGCATATCTTGATCACTGAGTGGTGCAGCAAGCGCTTCCATCGCCCTGCCCTTACGCTGCTGCCCCCTGAACTGAATCAACTGATAAGTAATGGAGAGTGGTGGTTGCGCAGCAAGATTAGGAATATCTGGTGATACGGAGATGCCATCCTCACCATGACAAGCAAAACAAGTTTGTGCTTTTACTTTTCCAGCTACTGCATCAGGAGGTGCAGCATAGACAACCGGTGATAAACAAAGAGTGGTAAAAAAGGCCACCCCGAGGATGGCCTTAGTGTTGATTACTGATTTCATTTACCGTAAGACACGCGGAAGATTGCACCGGTCTCATCATCGGATACCAACATAGAACCGTCTTTGAGCATTTGTACATCTACTGGACGGCCCCAAAAGTTTTCACCCTCAACCCAGCCAGTAATAAATGGCTCTAGCTTGACTGGTTTGTTCTTGCCATCCAAAACTACGCGCACAACTTGATAACCGGATTTCTTCGTTTTATTCCAAGAGCCATGCTCAGCAATAAAGATGTTGCCTTTGTATTCTGCTGGAAACATATTGCCATTATAAAAACGCATACCCAAAGCAGCAACGTGAGCGCCTAGTTTCATTTCTGGCTTATCAAACTCATCGCATGAACGGCCCTTACCGAACTCAGGATCCAAGAAGTCGCCTTGATGACAGAATGGATAACCAAAGTTCATGCCTTTATGAGCCAATCGATTTAAGGTGTCGTTTGGTAGGTTCTCATCCGCCCAATCACGGCCATTGTTGGTAAACCAAAGTTCTTTTGTACCTTTTTGGAAATCCATACCAACGCTGTTACGTACACCAGTAGCCACGTATTCCAAAATATTAGTTTTCAAGTTTAAGCGTACTATCGCAGCATGAGTATATGGCGGTACAACAATATTAGCTGGCGTACCGATCTGGAAATACAAATACTGTCCATCAGGGCTTAATGTCATGAACTTCCAACCGTGCGGCTCATCTTTAGGAAGCGCATCGAATACCACTACTGGTGCCGGTGGGTTATCTAAATTTTTCTCAATATTGTCATAGCGAATAATGCGTGAGAGTTCGGCCACATAAAGCGAGCCATTTACAAACGCAACGCCATTAGGACGATGCAAGCCTTTAGCAATTGTCTTTACTTCGCGCCTGCCATCTTTCGATACTACCGCATAAACATTGCCAGTAAAACGAGTACCCACATAAACAGTGCCACTTGGAGATTCTGTCATTGAGCGGCCATTAGGCATACCAGAGGCCCAGAGCTCCACCTTAAAACCAGCAGGCACTTTGAGTTTGCTAACAGGAATTTCATCCGCAGGCATAGCAGAGATGCCAGGAGGATTAGGTGCCAATGAAGGATTCATGCCATCCGTAGTTCTGCCTTGTGCCCAGGTTGGCGGGATCCCGCTAGCTGGAGCAGCGGCAGGAGCTTGTGCGCCAGCAATACTAACAACTGCCATGCTGGCAGCAAACATTAGTGCTTGAAGGGTGTTGTGCTTCATGTTGTGCTTCATTCTGAATCTCCCATAATTTTGTTTATTTTTATTAATAAAGCAATGCTATAGCATTTTTGTGCATCTAATTTAACCCATTCAATCTACTGCAGCGCAACAAATCGATTACTTAAAACTGAAGACGCGCACCCACGGTGATTGCTTGAGGCATACCAGCCTGATAAGCCGAGGCTTGAGAGGCAATGTTGAAGGTAACGTATTGGCGATTCAATAAGTTCACCACCGAAGCAAAGACTGAAGCCTGCGGCGTCAGTTCATAGTTCGCCTTGAAACCAACGAGTGCATATGCCGGCACCGGCAAGGATCCCGTAGACATCCATGAATTGCCGACATACCGAACTGTTGTAGTCAAACTTGCTCGTGGAACCGGGTAATACGTTAGGCCAGCATTGGCCATATTTCTCGGCACACCACCCACCTGCGCATTAATTGGATCGGTTGTTGCAGTCCAAGTCAGGATGGTATTCGTATAGCTATAACCCCCATCAAGAGCCCATTGCGCATTTACATCTTGGTGATACTGCAGTTCAATACCCCTACTTAAAAGATTTTGCTGGTTAGTGTAGTAGCTAACATTTGTGTAGCCACCCGTGCTTGCACTGCAACCCGAAATACCCGCAGCGGCACAAAGGCTAGTAGCGGAAGCCGCATTCGCATTGGTAATTCTGTAGCTCGCAATGGCGTTCTGAATGTAATTATTGAAAGCCGTTAGTTGCGCAAAACCACTCTTCCATCGATAGTCTGTTCCAACTTCATACCCCGTCATCGTCTCAGGCGTTAAATTAGGATTTGCTAAAGAATAGCCACTCACTGAATTTCCATAACTACGTAGAGTGTTATTCATGCTTGGCGCATGAAAGGCTTGGTAAGCTGCGCTTCGTAAGTCCCAGTTTTGGGTTGCCTTATAAAGTAATCCCAAAGATGGACTCAGCTGCGTCTTACTTTGATTAGGGATGGCTTGATACAAAGGACTTACACCATTCGCGCCCGCATTATAGGATGTTGGAGTTTGGCTATTCCATGAATCGATTCGCGCACCCAAAGTAGTCTCCAGCGGAATAGCGGTCGCATTTGACTTTAATTGTCCCAATAAACCATAAAAATTTTGCTGACCCTGCGCGTAGTTCACCGAACTCACTGCGCCTGTGGTCGCCAAATTATTAGTTTGATTCGATGCAGAGATATTTCTAGCATCAACCCCAAGAATGTATTGATCAATTCCTGCTGCCTTTAGGTCATGGGTGTATTGCGCTGACGCGCCTACAGTCGAATAAGGATCAGTGTAGTTTGCATTGACATAAGGCTTATAAGGCGCTGCACTCAAATTGTTTGCCGTCTGCTTATAGAAATTAGTAGCCTGATAGTACACATTAACTTGGACTTTTTTATCAACATCCAAATTAGTAGTTGATCCAGCAGCCACATCGGCCGTCTGTATTAAGTTGGGGGCGATGGCATAGTTATTGCTGAGATCCGCCATCGTGCTGTAACCCAACCTCAAAAACCCATTGGTATCTTGCGTTGGCTTAAAGTAATTTTGGAGCCGGACATTAGAATTCTTAACGGCATCGGTGCCCATGCCATTTTTAATATTGCTGGTAGAGCCTGGGGATATCGTCGCGTAGTTCTGAAAGCCTTCACTAGAGAAGTAGTCGGCTGAGAAACGCATCTGCATCGCATCTGAAACAATTAAATCTTTTGAGGCCGCTACATTGCCCGCAGCAAATGATCCATAACTAGCAGAGACGTCTTGTCCGCTATTTTTAGGCGTCTTTGTGTTGATGTTAATCACGCCGCCCATGCCATAGTTTCCCCACAAGCTAGAGACTCCCCCGCGCACAAACTCAACCGACTCAATCGATGACATGGGAACTAAATTCCATTGCACCGTTCCGTAGAAGGCATCATTCGCTGGCAGGCCATCAATTAAAACAAGGGTGCGTCCATAGCCTAAGCCACGGACGTTAATACTTTGACCTGTTGGATCTTTTTGGTAATAAGGGACGTCGTTTAAGAAAACTCCAGGCACATTCTTGAGAACTTGATCAATGGTTTGATCGGGCGAGGACTCTAAAACTTCTTTTGTCAGAATCGTTGTATTTAAGGACATCTGATCAAGCGGCGTTCCAGAGCGAGTTGCGCTTACTACAACATCACTGAGTTTTTGATCGTAATCTGGCAGGGGTGCAATTTGCGCATACACTGCGCCGGATGCAACCAACAAAATCTGCGTCGATACGCAAGATTTGAAGAGTGCCCTCTGATGCATATCCAATATCTCTCTACACCTAAGTAAGCAACTACTTAGATTTAGTCTTACCCATCAAAGAAGCTAGCAAGGGATTAGCGCTTGCTAGTTCTTTTTTGGATTTAGCCTTCTCAGCCACGCCGAGCTTAGGAGACTTGGCAGCGTTTTTCATTCCCTGCGCAGTTTTCAAAGCGAGATTCTTATAGAGATCCGTTTTTTTCATGGTCATGATGAAGCTCTCTACTCTAGCGAACGAATGTCAATTACTTAATCAATGAACGAGCTGCCAAGCCCATGAATAGCAATGACCAACCTTGCAACAAAAGCTCAATAGCGATCAACATTCCAGGTAGCCAAAGGCTAGACTCTGGATAACCATTCATGATCAGTACGCCCATCAAGATAGAGATTGCTGAAGATAGCACCAACCAGAACCATTCACGGAAGTGACGATGCTGAAATGCCGAGATCAAACGCAATGCGCCAGTCACAAAAAAGATGGCAGCTAGCCACAAGGTAATTGCCTCAAGCGCTGGAATTGGAAAGGCCCAAGTAAAGATTGCGGCTGCAATATAAAGGGCCGCTAAAACGAGTTGCACTCCAACACTCTTCCAGCCTTGTGATTTCAAAGCATGAGCGCCTTGCAAGATGCCGCCAGCAAATAAGAAGATTCCTAAAATATTTACTGAGATAAAAGAAAACAATGTTTGGCCTGCGATACCAATCATGCCAAGCACGATAAATAAAATTCCAAGGCCAATTAAAGCTCCAGGAATCTTGGCCGCTGCACCAAATACTTTTGCGCGGAGCTCTTGAATCTGAGCGTTAGATAATTCGGTCATAAAGGTTCTTTCTTTTCTTAATCTATGCTTTTGGTACATCCAAATAATGCAAACGAATTACAAAGCGTCAGCAACGGAATCGATGAATTGTCGCACCGTATGGTTAAAAGCCTCTGGCTGCTCAATATTGGATAAATGGGCTGCCTCTTCAAGTATCACCATCTTAGAGCGCTCTATCAAACGATGCAAAACAATACCTTGATCAACAGTGCAAGCTGGATCATTGCGCCCTGATAGCACTAGGGTGGGGATCTTAATTTTTAGCAACATTGTACTTTGCGCCATGTCGCGTACCGCACCCCCGCAAGCCATATAGCCGTCAACGCTGGTACCCAAAATCATTTGGCGTACCTTTTCGATTTCTTGAGGAGCGCGTTCAATAAATGGCGCAGTAAACCAGCGCTTAATCGTACCCTCAACTAATCCAGCGATACCTTGTGAGCGGGCAATTTCAAAACGCTCTTCCCACAAACTACGTGGCGGCATTTCTGAAGCGGTATTACAAAGTGACAATGAAAGGATTCGATCAGGGAAGCGGGCCCCTAATTGCTGACCAATCATGCCGCCAATAGATAAGCCCATAAAGTGAGCCTTCTGAATACCAAGAGCATCCAATAACCCAATTGCATCATCTGCTAGGTCAGCAATGGTGCAAGAACCAGCACTAATGTCGGAGCCACCATGCCCTCTCTTGTCATAACGCAATACTCGATAGCGATCTGCTAACGCAGGGACATTACCATCCCACATGCTGCCACTGGCCATCAAACTATTTGCCACCAATAAAACGGCACCATCTTTTGGGCCATCAAAACGATAGGCAATATCGACGCCGTTTACCTTAACAATTTTCTGATCCTGCATTTGAGTCATTTATCTCTACCCCATCTTAAGTTCTATTTATCTATTTCTCAGAGCATGTTAGATTATCTTACGAAACTACAAAAATACTAAGGAGACAAGATGTTTACAACATTCAAGGGGTTGCGCGGCGCTCATAAGGTCAATAGTCTTATTCTTGCGTTTTGCCTTACTTTCGGGGTGAACCTTACTTACGCACAAAGCTACCCTAATCGCAACGTGAAAATGATTGTTCCGCTCACTACAGGCTCTGGGGCAGACATTGCGGGTCGCGTTGTTGCAAAAAGCCTTACTGAAACATGGAAACAACCAGTCATTGTTGAAAATCGGCCCGGTGCCGGTGGCCTGATTGGTACCGGAGTAGTTGTGAACTCAGATCCTGATGGCTATACCTTATTAGTGCAATCTGCCTCATACGCTGCCAATCCTGCGATATACAAGAAGCTGCCTTACGACCCCCTTAAGAGCTTAGTTGAAGTAGCCATTTTGGGACAAACGCCCTATGTCATGATTACTGCGGCAGATGGCCCCTATCAATCCATTCGTGATCTAGTGCTTGCCGCTAAATCCAAACCAGATGAAATTACTTTTGCCTCTGCCGGTGTTGGTAGCTCAACACATCTGGCAGCCGAATATTTCAATCAAATGATGGGCATCAAACTCATTCACGTTCCCTACAAAGGATCGCCCGAAGCGATTCAGGACACCATGTCCGGACGCACCGCTTTTTATATGGCCCCTTTAGATACTGCTATTGGCCAACTCAAAGGCGGAAAATTGCGCGCCCTGGGAGTTACAAGTAAAACCCGCAATCCTGCCGTCCCAGACATCCCAAGTGTTGCTGAACAAGGCTATACCAACTTTGAAATTGGCTTGTGGTTTGGAGTTTGGGCGCCTGCAGCCACCCCGCCAGCGATTGTGAAAAAGATCAACCAAGATATTAATCAAGCAATGCAAGATCCAGAAGTCAAAACTGCTTATGAGACCAAAGGCATTAAGGCGACTCCGATGAGTCCTGCAGAATTTACCAAGTTTGTCCGCGAAGAAATGGGCAAGTACCAGAAGATCGCCAAAGAAGCAGCAATTGAGCCCCAATAATTCAGCGCCTCTTTGCCAGGCTCCATGCATTGACGTCCGCTCACCCCTGACTAAATTTCCAGCGGGGGCCGTGGATTGTCATGCCCATGTATGCGGTCCGGCCACACAATTTCCCTATGCACAAGAACGTATCTATACGCCACCGGATGCAACGCTAGAAAAATATCAAACGCTATTAAAGATGCTTGGGGTGGATCGTGCGGTTTTAGTGCAGCCTAGCGTTTACGGCACAGACAATAGAGCAATGCTTGCAGTACTGAAATCCAACCCTCAACAATTTAGAGGTGTTGCGGTTCTCTCTAGCGATCCCAATGAAGTAGGTGATCAAGAACTTGCTGACTTGCATGCAGCCGGAGTAAGAGGACTACGTTGCAATATTGTCGATATCGCCGATAAATCTGCTGGCCTACCCATTGAGCAATTACGAAACCTAGCAAAACGCATTCAACCGTTTGGATGGCACTTAGAGTTGTTGATGCATGTTAATGAGTATCCCAATCTTGCTAAAACTTTCGAAGATTTTCCAGTGGATTTAGTTTTTGGTCACTTTGGTTATACCCATGCAAAACATGGCGTTAACGATAAGGGGTTTCAGGGACTTCTCGATTTAATGAAAAACCAACACGCATGGGTCAAGATGACTGGGCCATATCGCATCTGCGATGGCAATCTTCCTTATGTTGATATGCGCCCGTTCTCCGATGCCGTAATTAATGCAAATCCCGGTCGACTCATATGGGGAAGTGACTGGCCCCACGTCATGGTGAAAAAGCAAATGCCGCACGACGCTGACTTATGCGACCTCCTTGGGGAGTGGGTGCATGATGAAAACCTCATAAATTCGATCCTGGTCAATAACCCCTGTATCCTATATGACTTCCCGGCTTTCAATAAGCCAAATGGCCTCAATCCTTAGAAATATAGGTCGCCACTTTTGAAATTAGTCAGAGAGATTACAAACCAATATGGACAACACACTCACCGTTATCTTAGGCATCGTTGCCATACTTCTACCTTTGGTTGTAGGGCGTCTTTTCTGGAAACGCTTTGACCATTACTTCGGCCGCAACGATGAGGCTTATATGGATACCCTAGAGTACTTCCTAAAGAAAATCGGCTCCACCGTCTTAGTTGCCTTTGTCATCCTTTGGATTGGGATGAGTCTGGTATTTAACGGCAGTGCTTCATAAAAATGGGCGCCCCATTGAAAGAAGTCTTAGTTAAAGCGCAATTGAATTTTGCTATCTTGGCTTCTATCTTAATCATTGCCGTTTTAGGTAAATTCACCAACCCAGAACTTACCAATAGTATTTTTGTAACTGCTGATCAGTTGGTATCCGAACTCTATCTAGTGTTTGTTGCCATTACCTTGGGCGCCTTTATTCCCAATTTCAGACTTGTGGCTTTTGGATCAATCGCCGCCTTTATAGGCGCAGCCATCTTGATTCACCTGGGAATCTTCACTTACCTCACAACTGAATACTTATTTGCCGTACTGATTGTGGTTCTTGGTTTTGCATCTATCGCTAATCTGTACAGACACTATCGGGAATATGGGCTTTAAACCTCTCATTTAAAGGGTGAGTGGCTTTTCTTGATTTTTCATGAAATTTCAAGAATAATCTTGAAAAGCAAGGAAAATCCCATGGGAAATCTAAATTTAAGCAAATTCTCATCTCAGGCTAGCCCTGATGTATTGAATGGCCTGCACCAGATAGCTGATGCTGAGGGCCGTAAGTTTCATGCTGTCTTAGATGAGGCCTTCCGCGATTACCTCAATAAAAAAGGTTTTTCAATCAATAGCCGCATAGCGATGTCGCACTTTGCTCAAAGCCTTCAGGAATTCGAAGATCTCTACAAAGAGCTTGCTAAGTAGTGCTTTATCTTTCTACCAAAGAGGTCATGTTGATGCATGGCATCTTGATACATCAATTCGGCGGCTCACCAGGCATAAGAGATATCGCCGCACTTGAATCCGCCCTAAATCGCCCACAATCTGGGTATTACAAGGATGTGATCAGTCAAGCAGCCGCGCTGTTCGAAAGTCTTGCCATTAACCACCCTTTTGTTGATGGCAACAAAAGAATTGCGTTTGCTGTCATGGATACTTTTTTACGATTAAATGGCTTTCGTATCCATGCTACATCCAAGACATTGCATAACAAAATTATCTCAATGTTTGAAAAGGGGGAATTAAAATTCGACTTTATTGATGCGTGGTTGCGCACAATATGTCAGCCGATTTAATTCCGCAAAAATTACCTGACTGCCAGTATTACCACCATGACCAATTAGCATCATGTCTATGGCGAACCTCAAAAATCGGATCTGCCAAACCCTTAAGCCATAGCCTCATTACCCTGTTGTTCCTTGTGCGGCGCCGATGCTCAAATGCCCTCCGATACCAACGGGGCGCAGAACTTGCCATAGTAACCTGTGCATCTGAATGAAAAACTGCGATTGCTTTACGTCCAGCAGGTGATTTCGGGCTATGGTGAACGGTACGCACCCCCTTAAAAAAGGTATCCCAATCTTTTAACGCCCAAATATATTCATGCTTTTGATTTTTACGTCTAAATGTTCTCGACATAACAAACTCCTCTTACTTTTATTTACTAGTTACATCATGTCGATCTCCTTCGAAAAAATTTAAACAATAAAAAACGCAGTCATATTTAGTGACTGCATTTATTTTAAAGAGCGGAAAAACCATACTCAAATAATGCTACCAAGATGAATCACTTCTCTAGCGCCCCATAAATGACTGCGTTAAGTTGCTCACGATGCACCTTACGAATTTCTCCTGGTGCAACACCCATCATCACAACAACCATCTGCTCTTTGGGGTCAACCCAGAAGATGGTTCCGTAAGCGCCGTTCCAAGTGAAATCTCCAACGTTACCGTTAATGGCTGATAGACCTCTATCAGTACGAACCGCTACGCCCAGACCAAATCCATAACCCATACGTCCTGGCTCAATACCACTCACATTATTCTTAATATCTTTATTGAGATGGTTTGATGTCATGAAAGCAACCGTCTGGGGACCAAGCACACGCTTGCCTTCAAGACTGCCGCCATTCAGCAACATTTGTCCAAAACGAATGTAATCACCCGCAGTGGAATAGGCGCAGGAGCCACCACAATCAAACTTCACTTTCTGCGTATGAATATCCACCTTCTGTGGCTTGCCAGTCAATGGATCCAGTGGGAGTGGCTGCGCTAAACGAGGACGATCTTTTTCGGCAAGATCAAAAGTGGTGTTGGGCATGCCCACCTTATTCCAAATACGCTCTTGCATGATCGCGCCCAAGGATTTGCTAGCAATTTTTTCTTCAATAATGCCAAGCACATCTAAACCAAAACCATAATCCCAAGCAGTACCAGGCTCATACAACAATGGTGCGCTAGCCAATTTATCAATAAATTCTTGAGCAGTGTATTGAGCTGCTGCTGGTGCAGAGCCGGCAGGATACATCTTATGTATTGGCGTGGCACCGCGACCGCCATACGTTAAGCCATTGGTATGGCGCATGAGATCTTGGACGGTAATCGGATTTTTAGCTGGAATTAAATTGAGCTTTCCATCAGTGTCGACTTGACCCACTTTCATCTCTTTAAATTGCGGCAGCCAGTTTGATATCGGCGCATTTAAAGGAAGCTTGCCTTCCTCATAAAAAGTTAAGGCGCTGACTGAGGACATGACTTTAGTCATCGATGCCAAATTGAAAATAGCATCTGTAGTCATCGGTTTGTTATTTACCTTATCTAAATATCCATAAGGCTTAAAGATGGTGAGCTTGCCATTTTTAGAAACCGCTAGAACCGCACCGGCCATATTATTGGCGGCAATTTGATCGGCAAAGAACGCATCGATTCTCTTGAGGCCTTCTTGGCTAAATCCTTGCCCTGGGGTGGCGCTCAAGGGCAATGGTGCTTTTGAGGTATCCGCTGCAAACAGCGTTGCGCTAGTCAATAAACCAGCAATCAGGCTGATCGCCCTTAATTTCTTCATCTTTTGTCTCCACCATGGTTATTGGGTTATATAAATCTGTAACTATCTGATTTTATTGGGAGTGTGGTTTCAAATTCTAGATTTCTCCACATTTACAGCCTGAAGGATAGTTTTATAAACAAATTTCGTTATAATTAAAACAAACTTGGTTATATTTAAAACAAACATCACTACATATGCACGTACGCGCTGAAACACCCCAAACCATCGATCGTGGAGCATTGGCCAAAATGGTCATGCAACTAATGGATCACTGGGATCTTCCTACCGAAGATCAACTTGCATTGCTTGGCTTAGCCTCTAGCAACCGTTCCGCCCTTGGACGCTATCGTCAAGGCGAACCTATCAGCCAAAACGTTGATCAATATGCGCGTGTTGGTCACCTGTTGGGAATCCATAAAAACCTTCGTCTTCTATTTCCTCGCAATAAAGAGTATCTATATAGCTGGATGAAAACTAGGAATAAGGCCTTTGAAAATAGAACTCCTGTAGAAGTGGTTAAGGAACTTGGGTTTATGGGTCTACTGATGGTGCGGTCTTACCTAGATAGAGCAAGAGGCATCTAATGGATAGCCTGTTTGATGGCCTAACACTGGTTGACACCCATCAAGACTTAGCTCGAAACATCATCTCCCTTATTGAGAGTGAAAATCTTTTCGATGATTTGAGTGATTCCCCAAAAGACTGGGAAACAGCTCAAATGGTTGAGCTTGACCACAAGCCATCTCCATTTGAATCCCCTGTACCCGCAATACATCGCCCATTCGAGGATGCTGTATGGGATAACGCTATTACGTATCCATTTAAGCATTGGATGCGTAGCCGTTTTTCAGATAGCTCTTTTGGGGTTTGGTACGGTGCAGATTCACTTGAAACAAGTATTTATGAATCAGCGCATCATTGGTATGCAGGGCTCCTAAGTGATGCCGGATTTAATCGACCAGGCGCATATGTTGAGCGCAAGGCCTATTGGGTTAGGTGTGATGCCGCATTAATCAATCTTAAAGAAAAAGTTTTGTCCCACCCTCAACTAATGGATCCCAATGACTATAGCTATACCCAAACTGTTGGAGCTAGATTGCATCATGAGGGGCATCCAGGACTTTTGACAAGATCCACTAGAAATCTAAGTGGTGAAACTTTTGCAATTTTAAAAGCCCAGGTACTCTCTGCGCCTCGCCATGCTGCCTACTATTCCTACGAGGTAACCAAAGACGGTATCACGGTTCTGCTTGATGGCCGAACGATGTCCTTAAAAATTAATCTGGATACGAAAAACTGAAAAACCATGAGCAAAAATTAAGTTTAATCAGTCTTGAAAGAGGTCTCTATGCGGGTATATCACTTTCTCAATGAAAATCATGCCATAGGAAATCTTTTCTTTAGGCGGTTAAAGGTATCAAGGTTCGCGCAACTAAATGACCCCTTTGAATTATTGGGCGCCGATCTCCTTGACACAAAGCATAGGGCAGCCTTTAATGCTTTCAAAAAACAGCTTAATGAATCAAAAGGAATGATTTGCTTTAGCAGCTCCTGGAGCAATCCATTGCTTTGGGGGCATTATGCTAATAAACATAGCGGGGTCGTGCTTGGTTTTGATGTTCCAGAGAACTATTTAACCCCCGTCAAATACACATCACTAAGAACAAAAATTGAATTTAACCCTAAAAATGGTCAGATTACCGATGGTCCAAAGGTTGTGGATGAGCTAATCAGAACGAAGTTTGTTGATTGGAAATATGAAAATGAATACAGGATGTTTATCAATCTAGATTCAACAACCGAAGAAGGCGGAATGATCTTTGTAGATTTTTCAACCAACTTGATGTTGCGAGAGGTAATCTTGGGCTTAAACTGCCCTTTACCAATTGATCGCATCAGGCAACTTTTAGAAGTCAATGCGATACCGGCAAAAGTTTTCAAGGCTGGGATGGCTCTTAGGACATTTAAAATGGTCGAAGATAGGCAATTCAGAGTCAAAACCACTGTATAAGCGAACCCAAAGCAAAGTTGTTATGTCATCGCAAATTCTCAACTTGCAGGTTATGGGTCCCCACACAAAAGCTATTGAAGCAGACTTTTCGGAAAACGATCTGATTGAGTCTCTTTATATGAATTTAGATATATAGGATTGATTTTTGAGTATTTGAAGGAATATTGAAAATCCATCACAATTCAAGGCTATGTATAAATATGACTCCATTGACCAAACCCTTGTAGATCAACGGGTTGCCCAATTCCGCGACCAAGTTGCGAGGCGCTTAGATGGCACTCTTGCCGAAGAAGAGTTCCGCCCACTACGCTTACAAAATGGTTTATATCACCAACGCCATGCTTACATGCTGCGCGTTGCCATTCCTTACGGTTTATTTAGTGCAAAGCAATTACGCACGCTGGCGCTCATCTCTGAAAAATATGACCGTGGTTATGGTCACTTCACTACGCGTCAGAATATTCAATACAACTGGGTAACACTAGAAGACACTCCTGATATTTTGGCTGAGCTTGCTAAAGTGGAAATGCATGCAATCCAAACTTCTGGAAACTGTATTCGCAATATTACAAGCGATGCTTTTGCTGGAGTTGCTGCTGATGAATATGTAGACACTCGTCCTATTTGTGAACTCTTACGCCAATGGTCAACATTGCACCCTGAGTTTGCCCACTTACCTCGTAAATTTAAGTTTGCAGTCAATGGTGCAAAAGAAGATCGCACCGTGTTGCTTTGCCATGATGTTGGTATTGAGCTCAAGAAAAATGCTGCTGGCCAATTAACGACTGACATCTACGCTGGCGGCGGCATGGGTCGCACTCCGATCCTTGGATCCCTGATTAAACAAGGGCTCCCTTGGAATGTGCTGCCAAGCTATCTCACCGCCCTGCTACGTGTTTATAACCGTTTCGGCAGAAGAGACAACCTCTACAAGGCCCGCATCAAGATTTTGGTGAAGGCTTTGGGCCCAGAAGAATTCGCACGTCAAGTCGAGGGTGAATGGGCTCACATCAAAAATGGTGATGACAACTTCACTCAAGCCGAGTGGGATCGTGTTGCGCAGCATTTCACAAAGCCGGCATACAAGAGTTTGCCTGCACTGAGCGCTGAACAAGTTTTAGCTAGTACCCCAGAAGTAGAGCGTGCTGCATTTGCTCGTTGGATTGAACGTAACGTCAAGCCACATCAGATCCCAGGTTATACCAGCGTCATTCTGTCACTCAAACCGCATGGCACAGTAGCGCCTGGTGATGCTACTACTGCACAGATGCTTGCTATTGCCGACCTTTCAGATCAATACAGTTTTGGTGAACTGCGTGCTACCCATGAGCAAAACTTAGTATTGGCTGATGTGGAGCAAACCAAGTTATTTGAGCTCTGGCAAGAGGCAAAGAAGCAAAAAGTCGCCTTGCCAAACATTGGCTTATTGACTGACATCATTGCCTGTCCTGGCGGGGACTTCTGCTCATTAGCAAATGCCAAGTCTTTGCCAATTGCTAAGGCGATTCAAGAGCGCTTTGATGATTTAGATTATTTATTTGATTTGGGCGACATTAGCCTCAATATCTCTGGCTGCATTAACTCCTGCGGTCATCACCACGTTGGCAATATTGGCGTGCTCGGTGTCGATAAAGACGGAGAAGAGTGGTATCAGATCACTTTAGGTGGCGAGCAAGGCAATAACGCTTCAATTGGCAAAGTGATTGGCCCTTCTTTCTACGCCGATGAAATCCCAGACGTCATTACCAATGTAATCAACACTTATGTAGGCGAGCGGAGTGGCGATGAGCCATTCATTGAGACTTATCGTCGCATTGGAGTAACACCCTTTAAAGAGGCGGCCTACAAAAACGCTAAGAAAAAAGAGAAGGCGGTTGAAGGGGGTACAGCATGAGCCAACTGAATATCACTTCCCATCAAGAAATTTTGCATTTCCCCAAAGGTGGCAAACCCACCCTAGCTCCAAATGAATGGCAAGTATGGAGCGGCAGCCAAGATGAAGGTGGTTTGCCTGACTTGGAGCATGGTGCCCACAAAGTATTGGTGCCGTTTACATGGTGGCTTGAACATCATCATGAAGCAGATGTCATTAGTAAAACCCAGAATGGTCAGATTGGCGTGTGGTTTGCCACTGATGATGACATTCTGAAACATGCTGATGTGATTGAAGCAGGTAAAAAAGTCTGGCCTTTAGTGGCAGCACACTTCCCTATCTTTAGAGATGGTCGTAGCTTTAGTACTGCCGCCTTATTGCGCAACCGTTTTGCTTGGCAAGGTGAGATCCGTGCTATTGGTGATGTATTGATTGATCAACTCTTGCAAGGCGCACGTGTTGGCTTTGATAGCTTTGCTTTGCGCCCTGATCAAAACCTAGATATTGCCTTAAAGCAATTTGCTTTGTATACAGTCACTACCCAAAATAGCTGGCGGGATAAACGCGCCACCTTAAGCGCGTAAGCAACAGAAAACATGACTAAAGCTTTTACCAATAACAACAATACACTTGGAAAAGTGTATTTAGTGGGCGCAGGTCCTGGTGCCGTGGATCTAATTACAGTCCGTGGCGCCAAACTTTTGGAGCAAGCAGATATTGTTTTCTATGACGCCTTGGTTGATCCTGAGATGCTGGCGCTTTGTCCACAAGCCGAGAAGATCGAAGTCGGTAAGCGTTGTGGCAAGCTGTCTTCAGCGCAGCAGTTTATTAATAAGCGCTTAGTGGATGCTGCACAGAAACATCAAGTGATTGTGCGTCTTAAGGGTGGCGACCCCATGTTGTTTGGGCGTGCCGATGAAGAAATCCAGACTCTCAAAGCCGCTGGGATTGAAGTTCAGGTTGTGCCTGGCATTACTGCCGCCCTGGCTGGTGCAGCAAGTATTCAGCAGTCACTGACATTGCGCGGAGTATCCCGCAGTGTGGCGTTTGTCACCTTAGCTCAAGGCGCTGAGAATGTCGCTCCAGGGCAGCCCATTTCAAATCCTTCCGCTGACACCCTGGTGTATTACATGGGTCGCAAAGATGCGGCGCGTATTGCACAACAACTGATTGAACAAAGTCCCAATCAACATACCAACACGCCGGTACAAATCTTGGAAGCAGTGAGCACGGCACGCGAGCGCTTATGGACAAGCACTCTGGAAGAGTTAGCTGCTGGCAAAGCAGATCAATGGTTTGATAGCGCCTCACCTGCACTTATTATGATTGGTGAGGCCTTAAGAAATTCTGGCAGAGCAACAACGGTAGATATTTTTCAAGGGCAAATAGGGAAGCCCCTGCGTAATTTAGCCTAGCTATTTATTATCTTAGATTCATTATTCCACTTGCTTAATAGGCTTATCTAATTCAGAGAGAGTGTTGAACATCTCCCGTGAATCCTCAAATGAAATGGTATCCAATCCCTCAAATGACTGTCCTAGATCACTTTTTTGAGCAGCTCTTTTAGCGCGATCAAAGAAACTACTTACCGTATCCGTATGGATGATTATTTTTGCTATCTTCGAATTCATTTTTAATACTCAGTGAGCCCTCGCTGCAAAATCGACAATGGCTTGCAAGACAGCCAAATCCTCACCAACGGCCGGCGTAGCGCTTAATGTCACGCTGGGGAATTTACCCCGGCACTCTTCTAGTAAAGCCGGGAAGTCATTTCGTAAGTGGCCGCCCTGCCCAAAGAAAACTGGCACGATAGTCAATTGAGTAGCGCCTTTAGCGCTCAGACTGGCAACTGCCTCTTCCAATGAAGGCTGCATCATTTCCAAGAAAGCCAACTCTACAGGCGTGCTGGGATGCTGCTCTTGCCATAGGGTAGCCAGGCGGTCAAAAGGCTCACGCCAGCGGCTATCGCGGGCACCGTGCCCAAATAAGATAATGGCTTTCATGGATGGCTATACACTCTCATTAATATGCTTTAACCGATAGCTTAACCTTATTTTGAAGATCAGATCAGACAGCCTATGACTAATTTACTCAGCCAAACTTGGTTCATCGCGCTCATGAGCGTAACGCTGATTGGGGCAGTCCTATCTGCCGTTCATCACGCCGAAGTGATTGCCCATAAAACGGGTGAGCCATTTGGCACATTGATACTGTCTATTAGCGTCACCATTATTGAGGTATCGCTCATCATCTCCATGATGCTCACTGGTCATGAAGGATCTGAGTTCATTGCCAGAGATGCGGTATTTGCAACCGTCATGATTGTGATTAATGGCGTGATTGGTCTCTGCATTTTTATGGGTGGCCTCACTCATCATGAAATGACCTTTCGCAATGAGGGTACCAATTCAGCATTGGCGGTATTAACTGCATTGGCTACTTTTATTTTGGTCATGCCAATTGTGACTATCAGCACACCTGGGCCAGACTTCACGAAGAGCCAATTGGCCTTTGCAGGAATCGCTTCATTTGCGCTCTACATTGCATTTTTATTCTTCCAAACAGTTAGTCATCGCGACTACTACCTACCAAAGACAGAAGATAAAAAGACGGACATTAATTTTCATGCACTCAAACCCAGCAACACAAAGACAGCCGTCAGTGGAGCGCTACTCATACTCTCTTTAATAACTGTAGTAGGTCTTGCAGAGCTTCTTAGTCCAGCCATCGAGAAAGGTGTTGCCGCAGCTGGTGCGCCTAAAACTATCGTGGGCATTGCCATTGCGCTGCTGGTACTAATGCCAGAGGGCTTTGCGGCTGTTAGAGCGGCTAAGGCTAATCGCTTACAAAGCAGTTTGAACTTAGCTTTGGGTTCGGCTTTAGCCAGTATTGGCTTGACCATTCCGACGGTAGCAGCAATTGCGATCTTCTTTAATCTCCCGCTAAGCCTGGGAATAAGCGATCTCAATATGACATTGATGTATTTGTCATTCTTTATTGGTGCACTTACTCTAGCGATTGGTAGAACCACCCTATTGCAAGGGGTAGTTCATATCATCATCTTCTTAGAGTATCTCTTCTTAAGCCTGGTTCCTTAACCGGGAATTCAAGCGAAGTACTACTAATTAGTTCTTGCCTAAGGTAACACCGTCCCTTAAGACCTCATAGTGCAAGTGGGGGCCGGTCGATCTTCCGGTTGAGCCTACTTTGGCAATCGCTTGGGACTGTTTTACAAAATCACCCTGCTTTACTAGGATTTCTTGAGCGTGCGCATATCTGGTAACCACTGAATTCTTGTGCTGAATATCGACCACATAGCCATACTCTTGGTCCCACGCCGCACGAATAACTACGCCTTCGGCAGTGGCCAAAATGGGTGTGCCATAGGCCGCAGGAAAGTCCGTACCCTCATGCCAAGCCGTTTGTTGGGTAATAGGATCGATGCGATAGCCCAGACCGCTGGAAGCTTGCGGCATCAATGCGAGTGGTGAAGCTGTTGGAATGGAGTTAGACGCATCCCAACTTTGCGTGAGGGATTTTTGCACTTCCTGCACTCGATTGCTCAGCGCAATAGAATCTTGCACAGTACGATCTAAACGAGCACCATATTGCTCACCTTGATTACCTAGATTAATCACGGCATTCGCTGGACTTAGAGGGCCGCCTTGGGCATTACCAAGATCCACTACATTACTGGCTAGATTCATTTGACCATTAGTCTTTGCCAACTGAATCCGTAAATCATCTAGTTGCGCTAAGTTACGTTGTGCTTCATCTAGTCTAGCTTGGAGCTCCATGAGTTTGGTCTCGTAATCATCTTCTGAGTTTGCAATGAAGCGCTTCTCTAAAAGATCTTTTTTCTCCATCGCATGCAAGATATCTTTGGTCTCATTGGTAACGTCGTTAATAGCAACGTTTGCGCCTACAAGCAATGCCAAGCTGAGCGCTCCACCGAATACTAAATGGCGTGCTGTCAGAGCAATTTCTCTCACTTTGCTATGTGGTCCAGTCATGATTAATATTTGCATTTGTATTACCTTACCCCTGAATTCATTTCCAAGATTGGTTGCATCACTGCCATTACGATTCCTAAAACCATCAAGCCCATAACCAATATTAATAAAGGTTCGAGCAAGCTGGTAAATATTTTGGTTTTTTGCTCAGATTCGAGCTCTGCGTTCTCTGCCCCGTACTTCAGCATCTCAGCTAACTTACCCGATGCCTCACCAGAGCGAATCAAGTGAATCAAGATTGGTGAAAAGACCCCTTGACTACCTAAGGCCCTAGATAGGCTGGTACCTTCACGCAAACGACCCTCCGTTGAGTCAATCGCCGCTTTTAAGACTGAGTTGCTGAGCGTGTTTCGTGCGCTATGCAATGCCGTCAAAATGGGTACATTGGCAGAAACCAACATTGCCATTGTGTTTGCAAAGCGCGCTGTCTCAAAACCGAGCAATAAAGGTCCAAGCAAAGGTAAATTGAGTAAGGCGCGATCGACCTTGAGTCGAATCTCTTCTTTTGCTAAGGCGCGACGACTATAAAAAATAGCTGCGACGATCATCACCAGCAACAGCCAACCCCAATTCACCAAGAAATCGGAGAGTCCCAAAATAAAGCGAGTAGAAAACGGCAGAGCTTGCTTGGAACTCTGAAAGACTCGAGCAATTTGCGGCACGACATAAGTCATCAAAAACAACACAATCATGAAAGCAACGCCCGTCAACATAGCAGGATAGGCTAATGCGCCCATTGCTTTTTGTTTGAGTGCCTGACGCTTTTCCAAAAACTCGGCTAATTGCGTCAATACTTGCCCCATCTTCCCAGACTGCTCTGCGGCGCCAACAACCCCTTGGTATAGCGGATCAAATGAAAGGGGTTGTCCTGCAATGGCTCTTGATAAAGGCAAGCCTGCTCGCAATTCAGAAACCACTGACTGCAGCACTGTTTTTACATGTACCTGACTAGTTTCATCTGCGAGTATCGAGAGAGCCTCATCAATTTGTACGCCCGAACGAACCAGAATAGCTACTTGCTTTGTAATGATTGCGAGATCGGCACGGCTGAGGGGTTTATTGTTTGATAGCCATTTATTCCAAAAGGGTTGCTTGCCCCACTCTGCTTCTAAGTCGATAGTGACTGGTACCAGTTGCTTAGCCATTAATACTTGACGAACAGCACGTACGCTATCACCCTCGATGGTACCGCGCTCACTCTTACCTGCGTAAGTTAGGGCCTCAAATCGATAGCGGGGCATGGCGCTCGTTAATCATAGCGTTAATCGATTTCTACAGAACCGGTAACCCGCAGAATTTCTTCTGGAGTGGTTTTACCTTCAGCCACCCAGCGTTTGCCATCATCCGCTAAGGTACGCATGCCACCAATTAAGGCCTGCTTGCGAATATCACTCTCTGCTGCATGCTGGTGAATCAATTCACGAATCTTTTCATTGGTAGTCATTAACTCATAGATACCTGCGCGACCGCTGTAACCCGATTCACCGCAAGATGGGCAGCCTTTACCTCCACAAGCTGAGCAAGACATGCGAATGAGACGCTGACCCAACACTCCTAATAAGGTAGACGAAAGTAGGAAAGGTTCAATACCCATATCAATTAAGCGGGTCACGGCTGACGGAGCGTCATTGGTATGCAAGGTAGCCAATACTAAGTGGCCTGTCAAAGAGGCTTGCACTGCAATTTGAGCAGTCTCTAGGTCGCGGATCTCGCCAATCATGACGATGTCCGGATCTTGACGCAAGATGGCGCGCAAAGCCCTGGCAAAGTTCATATCAATTCGGGAGTTCACTTGAGTTTGACCGATACCATCGAGGTTGTACTCAATCGGATCTTCCACAGTCATAATGTTGTTGATCTTATTACGCAGTCGTAATAACGCACCATACAAAGTCGTCGTCTTGCCACTACCAGTTGGGCCAGTCACTAATACAATGCCATGCGGACGATGAATGAGTTGGTCAAACTGATTAAAGGTGTCTTCGGCCATCCCTAAAGCACGCAGATCTAAGCGATCGTAGTTCTTCTCCAATAGACGCAGAACAACGCGCTCACCATGTGAAGTGGGTAAGGTTGATACGCGTACATCAATCGCGCGTCCGCCTACTCGTAATGAGATTCGACCATCTTGAGGCATCCGCTTTTCAGCAATGTCCAATGAAGCCATAATTTTGATGCGGGAAACCAATGCTGCATGCAAGTCACGACGCATATCCACCACGTCACGCAAATTACCATCTACCCGAAAGCGCACTACTGACTTACGTTCAAATGCTTCTAAGTGAATATCGGATGCTCCGTCCCGACTGGCTTGCTTAAGCAAACTATTAATCATCCGAATCACTGGTGCATCATCATTCATTTCCAGCAAATCTTCTGATACTGGCATCTCTTGAAGGAGGCGTGAAAGATCTACCGCCTCTTCTACTTCATCAACAACTTGTGCCGCATCTAGATCGCCTTGTGAATAAGCCTTATTGAGCTCTTCAAGCACTGCTTCGGAGGATTGCTCCATACGAATGACGGGCCCGGTTAAGCGACAGATTTCTTGCAAGACATCTAGGCCAGTTAAAGGACTATGAATGAGTACTGGCAACTCCGATTGCTCAGTAAATTCCCCATCAGCACTTGCCGCTACCTCACTCTTACGCAAGAGAACTTGGTTCGTGCGAGCGTAAGCAAAAGGGATGCGCAACATATTTACTGCTTACTGGAAGAAGTCTGCGCTGCTCCAGCTGGTGAGGTTGGAGCCGCTGGCGAGGGACCACCAGGAATAGTGGGGTCTGGACGTGGCACCGGTGTTCCAGGAGCCACAAGTGGAGCGGTCATCTCACTCATTTTTGGCAAATCGGGCTTAGGCAATAGCATGGTTGCTGGCGTAAATTGCTCACGCTTCGCGTCCATAAATTGCATGCGATTTGCAGTAATTTCTTGATCTTGCCCCTTATCGCGCAATACGTAAGGACGCAAAAAGACTAGTAAATTTGTTTTGGTACGCGAGCTATTGTCATAACGAAAGAGGGCGCCAATAAAGGGAATCTGGCTCAGCCATGGAATACCACTCGTACTATCGGTGTAATTATTTTCAATCAAACCGCCCAACACTAAAGTCTGGCCATCATCCACAATCACATTGGTCTCGATATCACGCTTATTGAGAATAGGGCCTTGATTAGGAACTTGACTCGCCACATTCGAAACCTCTTGATAGATTTGCATCTTCACAAGACCATTTTCAGAGATCTGAGGTCTTACGCGCAAAATCAAACCAATATCTTGACGCGACACTGTTGTGAATGGGGTAGCAGTAGCAGCAGAGCCCGTAGTCGCATAGGACCCTGACAGCATTGGGATGTTTTGTCCCACTACGATTCTGGCCTCTTCGTTATCAAGCGTAATTAAATTCGGGGTCGATAGGATATTGGTTCCCGTAGTAGTACTTAAGGCCGATATCAAAGCTGACATACCGTACACACCATTGAATTTAGTGAGCAAGCCCAAGTTCAAACCAGGGTTTGGTTGTACTGGCGTGATGCCATTGGTATTTGAAGGATTTAATAGAGTATTGACGTTTTGCGAGAGGTTTACGATATTCGAACCAGGCGTGCCGGCAGAATTTGAAAAGTTGGTACCACCAAAGCCCGTATTTTGATTACCGGAGCCAACGAGACCTTGCCACTGAATGCCTAACTCTGCCGCATTGGTAGAGCTCACCTCAACAATGATGGATTCAATATAAACCTGTCCACGACGTTTATCGAGCTGATCAATCACATGACGCAAGTTTCGGTAAAGCGGCTCATTGGCAGTAATGATGAGCGAGTTGGTTGCCGGCTCTGCTTGAATAATGCCGCCTGTAGAGGGGGTGCTACTGCTACTTAAAGAAGAGGTTGCAGCTGCCGTACCCGTACCGCCAGATGCTCCAGGAGCGCTATTCATTTGCGCGGGTGTGGCTGTATTGCCAGTGGCACCCATCGCCTGGGTTGCGGTACCGCTCGCTACCTGGGCAGATAAGGCTGCATCAGCAGCCACAATCGCCCGCAAGGTCACTGCTAATTTAGTGGCTTCTGCGTTACGTAATGGTACAACCCAAATATTGCCATTAGAATTTCCCTGAGTATCTAACTTCGCAACGAGCGCACGAATTTGTCTAAGCTTCTCTGGGCTTGAGCTACGCAGTAATAAAGAATTACTACGGGCATCAGCCATCACCACTGTTTTATTGCCGTTTTCGTTGCCCCCAGTCAAGCCATTCTCAAGAACTTTATTGAGCATGGCCGCAACGTCAATCGCAATTGCGTAACGTAATTGAATCGTTTGCACATCAGTTGATGCAGGTGCATCAATAGTTTCAATCAACTCGCCAATCCGCTGGATATTACTCGCGTAATCAGTAATGACGATCGTGTTATTACCCGGGTAGGCGTTAATCGTATTGTTCGCAGAAACCAAAGGTCGTAGCACGGGTAGCAAATTGTTGGCAGACTCATAGTTCAGCTTAAATACGCGGGTAATAATTTGATCACCGCCCTGCTTGCTTTTGCCCGTCACCACTGAATTACTAATTAACTTAGCATCAGCCTCAGGCACCACCCGATAAATACCATTGACATCTACCAAAGCAAATCCTGAGGTACGCAAGGCGGTAGAAAAAGCATCTATCGCTTTGGCTTTTGTAAGCGGCTTATTGCTAATCAGATTGATCGTGCCCTTTACTTTGGGATCAACCAAAATCGTTTGGCCAGTTGCCTTGGCTAAAACGCTAGCAACAGATTCAATATCCGCATTCGAAAATGACAGCGTTACAGAAGCGCTATCCGGGATTGCGGAATTTAGCTGACTAGGCTGACTCATATTCTGAGCAAAGGCTATCGGCAGAATGACACTTTCACCTAGGACGCAAACGATCACCAGCCGTGCAAGCTGCCTTTGAAAACTACCTAATATTCGACCTAAACCTGTTTGCATACTTTTCTTTGTTCGTTACGACTTAAAACTTGAGGCGATAGCTACCGCCCTCTTTTTTACCCAATAAAGCTAACAGACCCATCAATGATTCTTGTGCTTCTGGAGAGGCCGAAGCTTCCCCCATAAAATGAAAGCCTGATTTAGTATCGCCCTGACCCATTAATAAAAGGGGTCCACTGGTGGTGGATAAACTCCAATTAAGACCATCGTCACCAATATTGGCCAAAATCTCATAAGCCCCCAGCGGCTTGATAGGGCTAATTGGGCTACTTAAGCTACTGATGATAATTCTAATTACTCCCGAACGAGCATTCTTGAGGCTTTCAGAGGTAGACATCATGCCTCCCAAAGCCAGATCCGTCCAACGGACACCCAATTGCCCCCTGGGCCTTAAAGTACTCCAGGGATTGCCGAGCCCCTCAAGGACGTTGGCTGGTAATTTGACTTCGTTGCCAGCAATGTGGGTTTTCTTGAGCCCCCAGCGAATGAATTGGGGTTTATCGAGCGCCACAAACTGAATTTCAGTACTACACGATAGTGTGGATAGACTGCATGTACTGGTCCAATGAAAACGTTCAGTGACTGCGTGAGGATCTCGACACCCTCCTTCGCTCGCATTGGTCTCTGAAAACGCCAATGCAGCACTTCCATCCCAAATCGTACCTGCGGGTTGTTGCAGCATCACCCTGCATCCTGTTTGGGAAGTCAAAATACCACCCACCAAACTTGCAGGCATCTGCCAAATGACAGTCCATAAGCTGACTAACACTAAGGCAAGCCAAAATAACTTGGGTAATTTTGGATGACTCAGATCTAGTGTGAGCTTCATTGTGCCACCTCAGGCTCAACTGTATTTGTTGCATTGCTGCCATATTGGCTGAACATACCGCTGACACTCACCATACCTGCGCCGCCATTTGCAAGCACGCTCAGCTGTATCGGATACAAGCGCCAAGTTGTCCGAAGTTCTTCTAAAGCATCTAAGAATACGGAGAACATCACCTCGCTCGCCTGAAACTCGATACGCGGTGGATTATCGGTGCTCAAGCGAAACACACTCGGCTTTAAACCTCGCGCAGTGAAGACATTCAAAATTTTCTGTAGCTCTTGCTCATCTAATGGGGAGACGGTTGAAGACATGGTATTTGAACTCACTGCATTAGCACTTGCTGCGGTAGTTTTCGACATCCGAATCAAGCTTTGTAATTGCGACCATTGCGCAGGCCGCATCTCCAATTGATCCTGGACTTTGCGACTATAAGGAGCTAGCAGCAGCTGATATAGCAAGCCCAAAATAATAAGAATGCCAATCAGGAGGACTATTTTCCGTTGTCTAAAAATGATCCGCTGTAAGACTTGCAAAGTCTGTTTTGCATCAAAGCCCCTGTTGGCTTTCCGTGCAGCGTTACTCAATTGGTCATCCTGATGTAGTGTTTTATCAACAGCAGCATTGCTCCACCATTGACTCAGAAGATTTGGCAAATGACGCAAATCTTGCACAGAATAATCTTTAGTGAGCAATGCCTTCGCTTTGCCAGCAACTGCATTGAGTTTTTCCATCAAGCTATTCGAGCGTTGGTTCATCAGTTGCTCCCCAGTCCCGCATAGGGCTCAAGACGATAGCGGTTTGGCGCCAAAAATTGCACTGCCATCCCCAGTAACCTCGCGCGCTGAAGAACCTCACTAGGTGGCACTGTCAATGCGCCTGGTTTAAATTCAAAGGTAATCGCATAGCCATCGTAATCCAGCTTTTGTAATGCTTCAGCACCAAAAGCCACTTTAAATTGTTGTAACTTAGTAGCCATTGCACCAAAGTCAGCATCCACCACAATGCCATGGTGACGTTGCTCTAGCGTCACTTGTTTGACAAATGCATTCAAGACGGCGGGCGCGCTATCACTAGACTTACCTTGATTGAGGGCGGCAATTGCGGCAGGGCTTAAGTTTTGTACAGCAAGCAACTCCAGTCGCTTAGACCAGCGCCAATCATCCAAAACCGTCCACGATAAATACACACCGAAGCCCAACACTAAACTGATCGCGCAGTAGCGCAACCAATGAGTGGGCTGTCGCCATACCAAGGGGTCGGTCCAAGTTAAGCCGGAAGTATTGTCTGAGGGCTTGAGCGCCTTACTCGAAAATAAACGCGTCAAAGCAGATAAACCGCTATTACCTCCCACGCCAAATGACTTGGAATCACGTCTAAAACTTGCAGGTAATAAATTTAAGGCAAAGTTAGCGGATCGACTATTGCTATTTGCCTGTAAATAGGCCTGAGCCGCAGCTGCCAACCAGTCCCAAGAAATGACTTTTAAGGTAGCGCCAGTGAGAGCCTGAGGTAAATTCAATTCACTCTCTTTTGACCCTGGCGCTTGATGCTCAATCCACGACACACCGAGTTGCATGCCGGTACGCTGGGTAAAAATGATATTTTGCTCTACACGCTGATAGGCGACTTCAGGTCGAGCGCCTTCAGTGGGCAGACTCAAGAGCAAACACTCTGGTATCAAGCGCACGCGGGGAGCGAGCAAATGCTCTAATTGTTGATTGAGCCAAGCAAACCACGCTCGATCCATCAAAGCCAACGTTCTTTGCAGGACTGGATTGCCAGAAATGGGGGGCAAGGCTTGAGCGGCAATCGACTCAACGCCAGCAAGTACAAAATCTTCAATCAGATTTGGCAAAATTTGCTGTAACTTTTTTGCATTAGCCAAAGGCACTTTTGCTTCAATCAAGCGCACATCTATCGTCGGGAGCAATACCAACGCTTCATCAGCATAAGGCATCGACTCTGTGCTGTCCATACCGGTCATCGACTGAGTGCCTTCATCTTCTAATAGGCACCACTCAAACTGCTCTGCGCAAGACGCATCTTGCCCCTCACTGGGAGAAGCAGTAACAGAGGCAGCAAACGGCTTCAGAGGGCAGCGGATGATGAGCAAGCTCACATTAATCTTTCAAAACGCCATCTGTGATGACTCTTGTTATCCAATATTCCATTAATCAGCAGCCATTTTTCCAGTTTTGCTCCAGATAACCTGCGTTAAATTACCGTTGGGCAAAGGCGTTGGAGAGCGCTGAATCAATGCGGAACTTACAAATATACCCCTTCCCAGGTGAATTTCTGTGCGTCCCACCCAATACTGAGACTTCACATCCACCAAAGCAGGGTCAATCGCCAAGCCAGCCCCAGAACCCACCTTATTGATTAGGGAGGTGACCTCATCAAGCGTCTTCAAAGGCGCCATTGCTCGTTGCTGGACAAAGCTATTAGCAGCACCCCTTGAAAGCCCATTAATTGATGCCATCAACACTTCGGGAGAAGCAGTATTAACGTTAACTGTCGTTAAATTCGGCAAAACGACTACAAAAGGTCTTAATTGTTGCAAAATTGCTAAATTGTAGTTTGGCAGTCTTAATAAGCCATCCACATCATTAATCGGCATATCACTTTGCAAGGCTGCTTGCGCAGTCTGTTGTGCAAGTTCCCGGTCTAAACCCAAGGCATCTAAGAGCCGCCCAAATTCCTGAACGCCAGCCGAATTCACGGCCTGAAAATTGCGATCCCATAAATTGGTCAAATTGAATAAGCCTTGAGCATCACTGAGCTGACCATTAAAGGTCACGGTAGCGATCTCATCTGGAATATCCGTATTTTTTAAGAAATCAGCCACCTTGCCATCAGCCAAAGGCAAAGCCCAAGCCTCGCCCAAATGATCATATTGACTAGTACGCTGATCCTCGACCAAGACCAAGCGCCCGAAATCAATTGCAGTACGTTGCAACCACTGCGCTTGTACGCGATCACGAGCATTTTCTAAAGAGCGTATCTGCACTTGCTGACGCCACATCAACCCTGTAATGAGCACAGCAGCAACACCCACCACAATTAAGGCTGTGATGGTTGCTGATCCAGTTTCTGACTTAGCTTCCAACTTAGTTGCTGACTTAGTGACTGGCTCCCTCAGGCTCAATATTCTCAATCGCGGCCACATTACAAAGCGCCTCCCATCAAACAAGAGCGAGCAATAGGTAAAGCAATGTCTTTTAACCACCACTGCATTACTAAACCCTGTTGATCTGGAGTAATCAAACTAATAGTGGGGTTTGGGGTTGTATTCGTAGCATTCGAATTCGCACTTGCCGGTGGAGTGCCAGTGCCAGTGCCCGTTGCGCTCACTCCGCTTCCGCCTGCACCGCTCACTAGAGAACTCTGCACTACAAATGATTGCCGCACAATACTGGGTGCTTGCCAACTGACCAATAGGTCATTGGAAACCAAGTCTGGATCACGAGCAATATTTTTCCACAAGGTCAGGGCATCTGTCCTACGCAAGAGCGGTTGACTGGTCCAACGCTGTAAGCCGTTAGATCCGATGCCATAACCTACTAGTAACCAAGCATCCTGCGTATCAGCCCGATAGTGCCGTAGCCACCAAATATTTTTAGCGCCTGCAGCAATGGAAGGGAGAGTGCTGCTAGTGAGACCATTATTCATATTGGTTGTAGAGGGGCTTACAACGCCATTGGCCATATTGAGCTCATCACGGCGTACGATTTCTTGGCAATCTCGATCGAACTGACGAACCAATTGCATGTAAGAAAAATCTTCGTTTGAGCGACGCTCTATCACCTCTCGCCCACGAATCATGGCATCCATTCCACGCCATGCTAACAGCCCAACAATGGCCATAATCGTCATCGCCACAATGACTTCTAGTAAGGCAAAACCTTGATCACGTGGTTGATCTGCAATTTGCTTCACATCACACCACTGGCTGGATTGGGGATAACCGTGGTCAGCCATGCCAGGCGTGGACCTGCTGCTACTGAGGTGCTTTCAGGGTTAGCGGCATATACCGTCATCTCCACTCTACGAAAGCTTGGGTTCGGTGTACTCATGATTTTGCGCTGACAAATAAAGACGTAATTCGCTTGTGGGCAATTAAATACGGTCGTTCCTACCTCCGGAAAGGCTCGACTCATGCGCAAATCCATCAAGGCATTATCTGCACTCCACAACGCTAGGGTGCGTTGAGATACTGCTAATTGGGTATCAGCGCCATTGGCAATCGCACGCAAACCGGCTATCAGAGCAATACTGAGGACCGCCAAACCAACGAGCACCTCAATTAAAGCGAAGCCCTCTGTATGTGAGTGACGCAGTAATCGCTTCACTGCACACCTCCTGTCCAACTAAAACGACCATTAGTGGATCGGGACAAGATAGCTTTGCGTTGCTCTTGCGCAATCGGAACTTGCATTGCCTGGGTAATCGTTTCGCCGCCCAAAGTAAATTGCACTGGCTCAATCACGACCGGCTTATGCCATAACTGTGGACGATACACATCGGGCATCAAGCCACTTGAATTGGCTCCAGGGTTTGCTGTGGAGCCTGCGGCATTGATCAGCGCACTGACAGGCGCATTGTTCAGGGCAGGAGCAAAGCGCCATCCCACCTCATCTACTTGCACCAACATGGTTGTTCCTGAAAGGTTGCTTTCTTCCTGCGCCATATTGAGTGAACTGACGAGTTGATCGAGATTGTCTCGCCAATATCGATCATCATGATTGGGAATAGCCAGTATTGCGACCGCCATCATGATGGCCAAAATCGTAATGGCCACCAACATCTCTACTAAAGTAAAGCCACCTTCAGCAGGATTGCGTAAATGCGCTGTTGTGAATTGGCGAGATAGCAATTAATTGCTGGGTTGCCAGTTGCCAATATCGGTATCGAGCGCGGTACCACCGGGCTTACCATCAGCACCAAAACTATAGACGTCAATTTCGCCATGAGTACCCGGGTTGCTGTATTGATAGGCGTTACCCCAAGGGTCTTTTGGCAATGATTCTAAGTAACCGCCCACCTTCCAGTTTTGTGGAACGGGTTCAGAAACCGGTTTCTCTACCAGGGCTTTGAGACCTTGCTCTGTCGTTGGGTAACGGCCAATATCTAGGCGATACAATTTGAGTGCCTGAACAATGGTGCCGACGTCTTGCTTAGCCGCTGTGGCACGTGCCTCATCAGGACGCCCCATAATTTTGGGAACAATCATGGTTGCCAAAATACCGATAATGGCGATCACGACCATAATCTCGATCAGCGTGAATCCTGCATCACGTCTTTTACGATTGAGCGTTTGTGCCAATACCGAATGAGCCAAAACAGGGGTGTTTTGTGATGATTTATGACTAAACAGACGATGTTTGCAGAAAGACATAAATGTGGCACTTTCAATGATTTAAACTAAATCAAATTTTATAGGTATTTTGACACTTTGAGCGAATTTATCAAACGAATACAGGATAGGCTCAGGAGCTCCAAACAAGCTCTCAAGCAAAGCTCCTTGACGCGTTCAAATACCGATCTAAACTCGTTATCCAGCCATGGCAAACAGGAGCGCATTCAGAGAGCTCTGAGCATGCCATTGAGTTGGCTAACGCCTTCTTCGGCCAGCAAGGGAATGACTTATGGATTGATGCTAGCTTGTGCGCTCTCAGCGACATTCTGGCTCATGAAGATTGCCCAAATTCCGGGAACTCCAAGTCAGCCAGTCAATGGGATTTCCAAAGGAATGGCTTTGTATTCCAATCAGGATGCCAATACTGCTTACGCTCTTTTTGGTAGTAAGCCATTGGCCACAGAAAACATCTATTTGCGGGGTGTTGTCATCACCTCAAAAAATCCTGATGGCAGTCCAGATGGAGCAGTTAATGGATTTGCTATTTTTGAAATTGATGGCAAACCAACTAACGCGATTAGCGTTGGCGAAACCATTGGCAAAGGCTTAAGCCTACAAAGTATTGGTGATGAGTCTGCCACCCTACTCTATCAAGGACAGAAGCTCAGCTTCAAGCTCAATAAAACCAATAAAGATAAGAGCGATAAAGCTAGCGGCTCCAATAAGAAATAAGCAATTAAATTAATATGAGACCGAACTTACTTCCTCGGCTTCATAAAGCAATTCCAGTCATTACCTCTGCTGCGATCGCCATGCAGACTGGCGTCGTCTTAGCCACTGAGTCTGATGATGTGTTTCAGATGATTAAACCTGAAACCAGAAACCAACTATGGATCAACCCAGGCATGGCCTCTTATCACTTTCAGCAAGACAAGAACTTTAATGGCGACAATTGGGGCGCTGGTTTGGAGTATCGATTCAATACCGTTGCATCATTAACAGCCGGGCGTTTTTATAACAGTGATCGCGCTTACTCAAACTACGCTGGCATTTATTACCAACCCATTGCTATTGGCCCCATCAAAATTGGCGCTGTATTTGGTGGCTTTAATGGCTACCCACAAACCAATAATGGCGGATGGTTTGCAGCAGCACTGCCAGCACTTACTTGGGAAGGTGATTGGGTGGGGGCAAACGTCTTTGTCATTCCAACGATTGGGGATCGAGTGCATGGGGCTATCTCATTGCAGCTTAAACTGAAAGTATGGGAATAACACTCCATCCCAGAGAGGCTAATAAGAGTCACTTTCTTTTGAGGCTCTTAGAATTTCCCCTACTCATTGCATTGATACTGAGCATTGCGCTTCATTTAGTAGCCTGGAAAATGCTTCCGGATTATGAACCTTTACCCACCGGCAAGAGTCGGGGATGGCTAAAGATCTTCTTAGTCAATTCAAGCGATAGCTCAACACAAGAATTGGCGCTAGACCGAATTCAAACGCAAAGCACGGAACCTAAAAATCCCTCTCCCTCTAAGTCCCTAAACTCCGAAGCCAAACCGGAAACAAACTCTAATGTCACAGAAGTGCCTTTTTTTATGCGGCCTAATCCCGGTCAAAATCTATTGGGCCCTTCGCTCAATAAAGCAATGCCAAGTCCCAATACTCAAGAAGAATCCCACACTAAAGATCGGCGCTGGGAAACTCAGGTTCGCATTCAAAGTCAGCAACGCCAATTTCAGTTGAATCAAGCCATCGCCGCTTTTGAAGCCCAACAAGCGCAAAGAGGAAGGCCATATTTCTGTGAGATCAGTCTGAACGAAGATTTCTCTGCCGCCCACCTATCCTGCGAACCAGCCGCAGTTCAACAAGAACTAAGGGGAATACTTTCTGGGACGCCTTTTCGCTGGCAGGACAATAAAAATGGGTTGTCTAATATTCGCATATTAGGACAACCCATACATTCAAACTAAGCTGAGAAGCCAAGTAAAGAGCTCCTCAAGTAATGCTCATTACTGCGCAGCTCCATTCACTACACTTGGCTTACTCTGGAATACACTTTGAGAAGGGACTGGCTGCTGTGCTACAGCAGGATCAATCAAACTAGTGCCAGGCAAGGTCAAGCCACTAGCAGCAGATAAATCTAACCCGCTGCACTGTGCAATTGGCAGCGTGGTGAAATATACGCCGCGTTGCAGCCACTTAACGTAGTAGCTAGTTGATGTAGCTGAGCCATCAGAGTTTGTTTTATTCACTGTTCCAGTGGCATCTTGCGCAAATGGAATGTTTACATCACTCACCCATTGATTGCTGGAATTACAAGCTGCTTGCGCGCCAGAGCTATCAATGCAATGTCCTGGAACCCATAAATTGCCAGGCTGAGGGGATTGAAAACTAATAGTACTGCCAACATAAGAAGCTGTATTGCCAGGCAAAGCAGGCACTGTATAGCTCAAATTAATTGGTGGATCAAAGGTTGGCGAGTTACCACTAGGACTAGTTAAATATGCATAGCTATCCCATTGACCACCAGACTGCCATGTGTAATAAGTAGTCGACCCACTCGCCGGGCTAGTAATCAGGTTAGAACAATAAGCTGCCCCTGCTGATCCACCATTTGCTGTACAAGCCATGGCTGATAAATTATCAGCGGTATACAAATTGTAGTAATGAGATTGCTGATTTGGATTCAAGGTACTTGAAGACCAATCAATCGCATGACCGCTAATTGTTGGCGTGCCAGTTGACGGATCCCATCCAATATCTTGCTTGCTTGTACTTGGGCTACCAACAAAGTCACTAACATCGCTTAAGGTTGTTGTCCATTTAGGGCACATACCACCAACGCAAGCAAGTGTTTGTGCAGGCAATTGAGATGGTTTGATATTAAGCTGAGACTGCTTTGTCACTGGCGCAGTTGCTGGTGTATAGACGATATAACCACAAGAGCCGCCACTGCAATTCCATTGCGACATTTGGAAATTGTAATTAGTGTTTGCGCCATTGATCCAACCGCCACCACCCCGAATTTTGTAGGTATTGCCAGTCAAATCAGAATAAGAAACCGCGGTAGCAGGAAAATTGGTAATTGAACCGTTGTTATTCCAGTCAGCAAATCCTGTAAAGGTAAATTTACTCGTGCTTTTCGACCAAGTACCGATAAGGCCAATATTGTTACTAGAACTTAAAGACTGGCATGCACTTAAATTACTGAATCGCTACCACTTCTATAGACACTTTCTAGCCTAATATTTAGTCTATTAGGAGGTGTGTAATGAGTACAAGAAGACGGTTTACTGAAGAGTTCAAGTTAGAGGCAGTCAAGCAAGTCGTTGAGCGA
>NZ_JACVPG010000010.1:0-70555 GCF_018882045.1 Polynucleobacter sp. Fuers-14
GCAATCCATGCCCCAAAGGGTTTATTGTTTAAGTGGTCAGCCATAGCAATACTCCTTATTGATGATCTCGCAATCACCAGCATGGCTTAAATTGCTGCGGCTGACTACCATTCTGCATGTACTATGGGCCGGAACTCATCAGTAGCGTGCTTGTGCAATGGGCTGCGAAACATCAAATAGAGATAACTTATATCCAACCAGGTAAGCCACAACAAAATGCATACATTGAAAGATACAACCGCACCGTGCGTTACGATTGGCTTAATCAATACCTCTTTGAGTCAATTGATGAAGTTCAAGACTTGGCTACCGATTGGATGTGGACATACAATCATGAAAGACCAAACATGGGCTTGGGTGGAATAACACCTAAGCAAAAACTAGCACTTGCAGTACCAGCTTCTACTTTTAGCTTAAGTTAAAAATGGGGGGATTACCAGTAGAGCGTTTGATAAATAATGGGATATGCCAGGTGCGATAGTTCAAAGCCTAGTTAACTGGCAAGGATGGGGGTCGTCAATAGAAATGTCTCTCAAAAAAACAATTGTTACTGTGTTAATTTTTCTAATGCTCTTTCACTAGACCAAGGTGCAGGCTGACCTGACCTGTTTTTATTGCAGCTCCAGAAGAGAGGGTTTTTGATAATACCCCCCTTACAGTAGCGCTTAATATGGCAAAAGGCCGACGCCTCAAATGCGAGAAAATCGTCGCCTCATTGCATCAAATTGATGTCCTTACTACGAATGGCAAAACCCTAGTCAAGGCCATTAAAGAAGGGGGCAACGTAGAGCAAAGCTGCTATCGCTGGCGCAAGATCTACGGCGACATAAAGGTAAACACCGCCCAAAGTTAAATTAATTTATGTGAAACCATTCAAAACAATAGTTAACTATTGTTAACAATTTTAAATAATGAATTGCCTTATATTTCATTTGATTTGAATCATTAACAAAAGCTGATCATGGGTAAAAAAAATACTGTGCATCTTCAAATAATTCCAGCCGGTTTGTTGATATTTAATATTTGAATATGCGGACAGCAGTACTAGACTACTGCTTGCTCGGCCGATTAGAATCACCCCCCAATATGGCTGATGAGGCCAATTTTTTATTTTAGGACTGCGAATTGGCTCAATCATTTTTAGGCGCGTTAATTAATCCGCCCTGGTCAATTAATGTAATTTTTGCTCTTTGGGGATTATTTTTAATCCTGTCTATTTTGACGTTACTTGCATTTTTTGTACTCAAGTTTCGCCGGAAGCGCCGCAAGCTAAAAAGATATGAATGTGCTTCATGCAAGTCACATATATTTGGAGACGCCTTGACCTGTAGCGTCTGCGGCGCGAAGAAAAACTGCTTGAGCCGGCCTATCTAAAATTTAATTCCTGTTAAAGGGCTTGCTATTAAATGCAGATCTTTGATTAGCAATCATTGCATTACTAGGGTTTATGGCCGAAGGAATGATGCTGGGATGCAATTGCACTTTTGCATGAAACCTGAGCAGGTGCGCCACTTATCCTATCTATTGTTGGTGGCTGGTGGCAATTCATTGGAGCTATGAGCACTGCTAATGCCAACATCATAAAAGATACCGGCATTGCGAGTGGGAGAATGACTCGCTCTTGGAGTGACTACGCCTTAAATTGACATGCGAAGAGATATTTCCTTGACCAATGCAAAATAAATCTGATCAATATTGCCAGAGAACGCCTAAAGTGATTCAAGCACTTTTCGAAAGGGCTCTGGCGAAATCACCACTACACCTTCATAGTGATTTACAGACATAGCAATGAGACCTACAACTATGATAATTAAGGTTGTTATGATAAAAAGTGAAAGCGCCATTGGTCGTCTTGCGACATCCAAATGGTTTGCAACTACAGCGAACTGGGCAAGCAGGGCAACCCCAAATAAGATATACCAACGCACTGGTTCGATACTGTGCCAACGATGGTTAATTCTGACTTGACGAGCATTATCTAAAGCCTCAAATGCTCTTATAAGCATATTGGCAACTAAACTTGATTTGGTATTCGTGGCCACTTCAATGATTCTCACGCGGAGCTGATTAAACGCGACTTGTGTTTTTTGTGAAATCTGTTCATTAACCAGAATTGGCCACTCATCTTCAATTGCTGAATGTACATAATTCCTGAGCAAGGGTTGAAGCCCTTCATTATTTAGGGCGGGGGTACTACTCACGGTGTCAGCCAAGATAGCAATTGCTTGGCGCTCAACATTTACGGAATTGGAATTTATATTAAACGCGCCCCATACCGATGCCCCTAAAAATGCCGCAGTAAAAGCAAAGACTGTCATTACCGACCGGTAAAGGCCGTTGCTTACGCCAATAAAACTTTCTAAATAAATTTTTGCCCAAGGCCTATTTGTCAGCCACAACAGTATTAGCGCATTTGCAGTAAACAGGGCAATGATAAAACTGCAAATAATTAAATCACTCGAATAAAAGAATTTATCTAATACCATTTGTAATTTTTTCCAATCTGGCCAATTCCTAAATCCATTTGACGTATTTGTCACAATCCCAATTAGTTAAGCGGGTCGAGGGCTAGATTCCTGCCGGACGCACCCTTTTTGGTCTATGCTGGTTTTGCGTATTAGCCTCAAATTGATACATTTCTTGTGCTGAACTTGCAGATTGAGCCAGGAAGAAATTTAAACGTTTGGATTAATGACGGATTGGCGGGAACACTTCCGACATTAAGAGAGAGTAAGCTCCACAAGCGCCTCAATCTAGACTCGACCCTCATCAGATTTAGCAAGCTTTTCCCTTATTATTTTTTGTGTGGCGATGCTTTTACTTTGTCAGACTGTGTAACACCTTATTCAATTAGCTACGTATTTTTTTCTTTCGGGCATCTTTTATGGCAAACCCAATAGAGGTAAGTGTTGCAGTAGTGATGACTGAGCACTCAAGCCAAGAATAAGCCCCCGATAGTGACAGAATAAGCAAAAGAAACAGTGATATGAAGCAGAGCCAAAGAGTATTCATAGGCTTAGACTTTAAGCCCGCTACATATTTTTATTTGTTAAACATTGTTAAAGCTATCGCTAAATCCTATGGAGCGATACAAAAGCCACCCCCTAACCAAGGAAACCACAGGGCTACCCACAGCTATCAGCATCGGCTGTTATCCACTTCGCAGAGAATCGGGCGCAAAATCGTTCCATACCTTTCTTTTGTGGATTAATTGGCGCTAAGGCTAGATTAGCAGGCTGGCTTTTGCGGGAAAGGTGTCAATCGCATGCATTTTGGCCACCATCGTTTTTAATTTCAGGGGTGTTTAATTAATAAATGTTTTACCAAGGCGATTGAGCGCGTCCCTTTGCAGGGATCTCATATAGCCAATATCAAATCGTAATGAGAAGTAGTCTGGCAAAAGACTATCTGGTACTTTTAATTTTATAAATCGCATCTACAAGAGATTTATTTTTTCAAGATATCGATCATGTTTCATTGTGTCAAATCGAAGTGCAACATTTTCCTCCAGCCCTTTTAGCTCTGTATGCAACTCATTTAAACGTCGCGTAATTTACTTTAATTTGATGCGGGTTAGAGTTAAAAATAGGGGGTAGAGTGCGCGGTGGTAAAAAAATTACCGCTCTACGGATTTGAACTTAACAATATTTAACTTTCAAATTACCTTGGGTGAATTATCTTTGTACAGTCAAATATAAGTTCACCAATATGCACTTTAAACCCTTAAAAATTATTGTTACTACTTGCTTGTTATTGCAAAACTATGAATTGGCATTTGCCTGCGGAACATCTGTGACACAAGCCCCTTGTATTAATATTCCGACCGCAAACACAACCAACAACAGCCAAGCCCAAGTAGTTGCAGCATTACAACAACAAGCTCTACGAGCTATGCCGCTTTATTCCACAACCAACACAAACTCAGCAGCAAGGGATGAAAGATTTACTGAGAATGCGTTCAATCTTACTCAGCAAAATGAGGGTAGTGTAGTTGCATCAATTAACCATCAAACAAATATTGATCGTGTAACCTTTCGCTTCCCTGGGGAACGAATTGGATACCAAATTGATTCCAAGCTATATGATTCATTAGTGGAAAGTAAAAAAGTTATCCCCATAGGAACACAATTTGCCGCGGTTCCCAATAGCCTAATAAACGCTATTAAGTCAATGGTAATTGGGGGTGCTACATTTCAAAAAAATCTACTTGTGAAGGTCAATAATAAAGAAATTGAATTGGTTGCCGCCGACTAATGCATGCCAGATTCTTAAGATCTACCGAAGTTTTGCCAGTCTCATAGAGAAAAGTGATGGCGCAGGTTCAGCCTATATTAGTTGAAAACTTGCTTTACGAAACTGGTTGAAATATCAGGCGCGTCTACTAAATTAGTAGCAGCCTAAATCGTTCCGCGAATTTATAGCCCGGGCAGTGTATCCAATAGAAGGATAGAACCCCTCAACACACTGAAACATTTCAGACTCTGAACTTACAAGCTTTATTTCCCGGGAATCTTTAATCGAATCGCGGTTGGCAAGGAGAGCCTTAAAACTAGTTCGACTAACGCCCAGACTTGATAATAATGATTCAGTTGATGGGCTTTCTGGCGGTAATAGGCATACGCGAATTGTTTCACTCCCATCATTTTCGTAAGACGCCGAAAACAGCTGCGGCAAATCTCCTAAAGAAATATGTGCATCTTTTACCAAAGCAACAGAAAATTCATCTTTACTTAGTGTGGATAAATTTTCAGAGCTTGAGCAAAGTAACTCAATTGCATTGGCATGATGAATGCCACCCATCAGGACAAAAGTTATCGCGATAGCGCATCGTATCAATCGAAAATTAATGCAGGATAAATGACCGGTCTTATTGCGATTTACAAATTTTGGCAAATGGATTCTTGTTTGGGGCATGGGCAGATTATTTACTTAAGTAATGCAAACCACAATCCCAAAGATCAATATTTAACATTCTTTAATATTGATCCTAAAGCACGGCTTCACACCTTATCAAAGTCAGAAGACGCTCGTAATTTAAGTTGCGGCGATCGCTACCATCTTCCATGGTATTGAGTCGCTTAATTATTGATACAGCACTTTTTGCGCTCAAATTTGGGTTTTGCAAAACAAGTTCTGCCATTACACCAGCAACTAGAGCAGAGGAGTAGCTAGTTCCCATCCCGCTATCTCTAGCAATTGGCTGCTTTGTGTTTGGATCATAGCCCGCAATTCTGATCTTGTTTTTAAGGGCCGTGGAATATCTTGATGACTGACTACCGCCTCCGGGAGCATAAAGCAATATACGACCATCTACAGCCGTATAGAATGTATTTGAATTATCAGGATTTACTGCCCCCACACCAATAACTCCATCGCAAATAGCGGGCTCGAGAGCAGATTTTCCAAAGGTGTTGCCTGCTGCGCTAATTACAATAATGTTCTTTTTAATCAGCCGATCAATCAATTCCTGCAGCGATGGATCACAACGTGACTCCCCGCCTGCCATACTGATATTTATTATATTTGCTGGGTGTAGGTTGTCTTTTACCCCATCAATATGTAGGCCAGCAGCCCATCGTAAGCCATCCATTAAATCACGCCTACTGGCTGGACAGGCCCCCATAATCTTGATCGGAAGAATTTTTACTCGGGAATTTACTCCGAAAACCCCCAACTCTCCATTGCCTGCAATGACACTGGCAACGCCTGTTCCATGGCTAAAAACATCAGGGTTATTAACCCGCCTAGTTATGGGGCATAAGTCTTTTTCATTGTCAGGGGCAAAATTATCACCCCTATCCCCACGGGGATTGCGCTCAGACGACACCATATCGACACCGGGCAATACCTTTCCACGCAAACTAGGATGATCGCTGCGTAGTCCGCTATCAACTAACGCAACAACCACCTCGCCTACACCCCTAAAGCGGACCAATTGTTCGGCATTTATTGCTGCTGCCTCCTGAGCATTTGTTTTCGGGTCATTAAAATACCAAGGAAGGCTTACTTGCGCATATACGAAAGGCGCGGCAAAAAATAATATAACCAATAAAAATCTTTGCACAAGGAATTGAACCAAATTAAGCTAACACCCTTAATTTTACCTGTCATAGTGCATAAGGATAGCTAAGGGTCTCTACATTTTTTAGATTGGATAGGTTAGCGCAAAATTAAAGCGCCATGAATTTGGGTTTGTTTCGTAGACGCCAGGCACAAAAGCAGCATAACTCCCAATCGCCTTTGCAACTGAGGCGTTGTAATTGACTCCCTTTACATAGCCGCCGAAAGAGAGCCCCATATCCTGTAGGGTATACGGGGTATTGAATTGCCCAGGAACTGGAGTGCGGTTTTGTTTTACTATCCCGCCATCGTAGAACGCGCCTACAAAATGATCAACTAAGTATTGCTGACGAATTTCGAGAGACCCCATTGCACCCATGTCGCCAATACCATCAAGCGTGGTATAGGCACGCAACCCATTTACACCACCCAGAGATAATCGATTATAGGTATCTAGATTTCGTGAGGGAGCGCCCTGAGCCCGCATCTTTGCATATAGGCCGAGGCCGGTACTATTTAGTTTGCCCTGATAATTTGCCCCAATCAAGAGGAATGAATAGTGGCCGTTATTGTTATCTGTACCATCAATAATGGTCGCTTCATAATGCTGAATGTTATCTCTTGCAAGCTTATCATTATCTGCAGCAAACTTTAATCGAGCCTGATCATCAACTATGCTACTTATCTGCAACCCTCCCGCCTGAAGCTTACTTGAGGTGTTTCTCTGAGACAGGTCAATATACGACTTGTAGACCATATCCCTCTGCGAGCCCAAAACATTGGTTAGTCCTACGCCATAATTACTAGTAAGGCCCTGAGTCGCGGTACTACCACCATAGATCGTTCTACTATACACAGACTCCCCAAATATGCGGGCACGCCCTGCAAGCTCTTCTACTGGAGCCTCATACTCCATTCGACCGTAGGCCAATCCCTCCGCCCCCTGAGCAATCACAGTAGCTGTTGAGTCAGGCGTAAATCCATTAAAAGCTGCAATGCCTAAAGCCTGGGTTCTCCCATACTGGCTAAGGCCATAATTATTTACCTGAACAGCGCCATAACGCAAAGTGCCTGGGTTATTTTCTTTTTCAGTCACATTAATCACCAAAATCACCTGATCAGAATCTACTGGGCGAATATTCAAGTCCAATGAAATTGGTAAATCAAAGCTGATGTTGTCCAATTTTTGCTCTAAAGATAGGGTGTCGACTGTTTGCCCTGGCACGCCACTATCCCCAATACGCCTAATAATCTGCCCAGAATATTTTTCTGCCAAAGACTTGTCCTTTGAGTAAATCTTAATTTCCTTAACCTTTGGTAAAGAGATCTTGATCACTAGTCTTTGCCCCCCATCCTCCTTAAAGATTTCTGTGTGCAGGAATGCAAAGTAGCCAGCCTGACCAAATTTTTGCCAAGCCCACTCTTTGAAGTTGGCAATGTCTTGATTTGTGACAGACTTTCCAATGGATGGGGCCCAATACTGCAAAATCTCATCTTTAATTAGGTCGTTGTTTACACTCACTCCGATTAATTTATCGATATAAATCTTTGAATCGATTTTTTGGACTTCAGACGAACCCCTAGTTTGATCTTGCAAGGGCGGCAAAGTTGAATTCTCTTGAATGTTTTTCAAGGCAGCTGCTGGGTTAGGCTCCACAACCGGAGCGCTTTGACCAAAAGCCAATAGCGGACAAAGAAGCATTACGCACAAACATATTAAGGCTTGTTTGATTTTGAAATTTTTGCGCAATTTAATGAATTGATTTTTTGTCATACGGGGCCATGAAAAATATTTATATTGATATACATCGCGACTTAGCCGATAGGGCATAGCGATATTTTCTATAAGAAGAGGTGCTTCTTGCTTATGCCCCAATCCTTGGGACATAAGGAAAATTGATGCCTACCATTTACCACCAATTAACTTAGATATCTGGATTTTTGGCTTAACACTATCGACGTCAATTGAATAGCAAATCTCTACCCCGGCAGTATCCGTCGCATCACAATTGCAAGACCGTTTAGTGCTGCAAATATCAGACTCCTCTATAGAGGCAGGTCCAAAAGAAACACCAAGGCCAGCTGATTGAGTGCTCGACGGAACAACAGCAGGGCTTACTGGATTGACATTTGGTGGTAGGGGAGGCAGGGGCGCTGGTGTCACCGGTATGTTTGTCATAGTTGCTGCCTCTCTAAACATGACCTGCATATTGGAGGTTGATCCCGACACGCTTCGACCAACAGAGTAAGCCGTATTTAATTGGGCATTAGGGGCGACACCAGAGCCCGCAAAATACAAGTTATTAAAACCTGCGTTCAGAACGCTTAAATTTCCAGTCGCAGTTGTTGATCCAGAATATAGATATACCTTACCGGTGCCGCTATTGATTACCGGATTTAAAGCGGAGCTTGTCGAGCCGGCTGGCGCAGTAATGTTGGCAGATAGCCCATTGCCTGCTGTAAATCCCGTGCCAGCAGCTATAACAACATCGCCATTGCCGTTGTTAATAATTTTTGGTGGGGCAACATTGCCATATTGGGAGGAGATGATCACTCCCGCATTACTATTTTGAGTGATTGTGGGTAGTGCGCCGTACGTAGTTGTATTGGATGCACCAACCGTAGCCCCAACACCACTTGCATCGTAACCACTTGCACTAACTAGCACTGCTCCAGCACTACCGGCATTGGTAATGACCGCGCCATTATCCAGTTGTGTATTGGCACTACCACCACCAGTCCCGCTGATCGAAGTATTGCCTCCCGTGGAGTTATTGATGATTGAGGCGTTATTAATAACTACAGCTCTTGAGCCTGACCCTGTGATATTGATGGCATTAGATCCAGAAGCGTAACCACCTCCATTGGCAGTGATCGAACTACCGAACCAAACTAATACCCCGACATCACCATTGTTAGTTTGATTGCCAGTAATCGTTATTGGGCCACCTGCTGTGATTGCCGCATTATTAATATCTACTCCATGTGAGTAGCCAGTTGAGCCATATACATTAATGGCATTGCCTGCGGTAATGCCATTGGTAGAGTGGCTAAGACTTACGCCTTGATATGCAACATTCCCGCCATTGCCGGCAATATTAATATTGCTTGCTGCATTTAAATTAGATGCACCAACACCAAGTGCTCCCGATGTTAGGCCAGCAGAACCTCGCGTGATTACACCGCTTGTTGCATCAATCGTACCGTTAGTGTTATCCAGTGAAATATTGTTAGCGCTGATTGCGCCATTAGCCGCAATAGTGCCGCCATTTGATTCCACTGCGACATTGGCTACGCCAGTCCCACTATTGATGCCAGTAATGGTGCCCCATAATGTGATGCCTGATCCAGCAGTAGTGGCTTTCAAAGAGATATCCGAGTAACCCTTAATCACTGAGCCGCTTAAGGTTTGAATACCTAAAGCACCGGCAGCTTTGGATGTACCACTTAAAGAAACCGCAGTACCTGTGGTTGCATTGCCAGTAATCCCTACGTTGCTATTAACATAAATTCCAGTGCCACCCGCAGTTCCGGCCACGCCAGTCATTGCAACCGTCGATCCAGAAATATTGGCGTTTGCATACAAATAAATACCATTGTTATTGGTAGCTAAGCCGGTTTGGGCTCCATAGAGGTTCACAGCCCCCGTTGCCGCAATGGGCCCTGCCAGCTCTAATGACGATCTTGTAGTGGAGTTTGATTGCGCGGCAATATTAATATTGCCCGTTGCGCTAATGCCGCCACCAACACCGCTATTGCTGTTGCCATCCTGAAACAGAAGGCCCCTATTATTTTGTGCGTAGCCACTGCCCGGCGTTGTAATAGCGCCTGTTGTGGGATCGATATTGGTGCTGCCCGTATTATCAATCGTGACATTAACGCCTCTGATAGTGGGCGTACTGGCAGTTGTCGAACCATCAGAAATATTAATTTGGCCTTGGGTCGTATTGATTAAGACATTACCAGTGATGGCAGTTGCAGTTATTAAAGGGGCAGCAGTAGTAGAAGTGCCATTAATGTAGATCGCTGTGCCCGTGTTCACTGTTGGGGTAGCGCTTAAGGTGATATTAGTACCCTTGAGCGGATTGGTGGCAGTGATGGCGTATCCAGTTCCGGATGAGGTGCCATTGACAGTGATGCTGCCAGTTGTAGAAATACCAGAATAAAGAGAAACGCCATTTCCTGCGCCGGTGCCGACTGTTCCGGTTAATGAAATGGCGCCACCACCAGTGCTGGTAACATTCGATGTCGCCCCCGCATTCTGGAAAGTAATACCACTACCATTACCGGTGCCCGATGCAGTACCATTCATTGTAATGCTACCGGTATCGGTAGTGATTTTGGCTAATACGCCGTTCAGATTTAATTGAATACCATTGCCAGTGTTTGCATTTGTGGAAACTCCGGTCACGCTAATGTTTGCGGCATTGGTCGCCAGCACTTGAGGGGCTACGCCGCCACCATCTTGAAAATAAATACCATCACCAGTATTAGACTGGCCCATTAAACTCAGAGTACCTGAGCTAGCATTGATAGTGCCTTGAACCTGAAATTTGGCATAGTTATTACCAGTAGATCCGATGGTGACATTACCCGAGGTGTTCATCGTGGCGCCACCGCCATAACCAAACCGAACACCCTGAATGCCTATATTATTCGAGCCGCTTGACACGACTAAGGAGCCCGCTCCAGCATTAAATGTGGTGTTAGTAGAGTTATAAAACTCTACGCCATCAGCCGTGCCAGACTGCGTGCTACCCGTAATAGAGCTAGCACCCGTGGAAGTAAATGAGGTAGTGCCCCTAAAAATAATGCCGGCACCATTTGCGCCCCCCTCAGAACCACCGCTGGTAGCGTTCATATTGCCAGTGGCGGTATAGGCGCTTGCAGTGATGCCAGAGCTATCATTAAACGCAATACCGTTGGAGGTGGCATTCGTTGTTGCACCCGTTAAGCTAACGGTGCCAGTACCCGCATTGATTACGCTATTTAAGATAATGCCCTGGCTAGTGGTTCCTAGGCCATTGGCTGTCATTGAAACATTAAACCCAGTACCAGCGCCGGTAATGCCAATACCAGCACCAACCGTAATGCCGTTATTGGCAAGTAAAGTTAAAGTTGGAATAGATGAGCCGTTATAAGTGCTAGTGATAGCTGAGTTCACCAAAATATTGCCATCCGAGGTATTGCCAGTTCCAGCGGTGGCTTGACTGATGGTGCCAGTACCGCCACTACCGGTTGCGCTTGAGACTTGACCGCTACCACCTGTCGCAATGGTCACGCTTGTACCCAATCCCAAAGCCGTACTAATATCACCCGCTTTAACAACTGAGTCACCCGCCGTATTAGCAGTAGAGGTGGCATTAATCTCCACATTATTAGGATCTAAGAGCCAATCTTTTGCGGCGATCTGAACGCCATCAGTCTTGAGATATTCACCGGAGGTTTCTATAAAACCGCCCTTGGCTTGTAGCGTTGCGCCACTCACATCAGATGTAGCTGAGAGAACGCCCGTTTGGGTATCGCGGCCAATAATGATATTGCCGCCAGCGTTATTGGGATTGGTGCTATTGGCGATAATGGAACCATCGACTTTAATGTTGCCGTGATCTGTCAGTATGGCGACATTACCGGCCTGCGCTCCTGATACATCGATTGCTCCCGAGTTGGTGACTGAGCTCACCGCCGTTGCTGCCACATCATTAAGCGCAGATGCTTGCATAAACACTTGACCGCCCTCAGCAACAATCGTACCGGTACTCGAGTTGGTCACTGCTGTATTGATCGCTGCAGGTGAGAGCTCCAGCTTGATCTTGCCGCTGCTAGACAAAGGCACAGTAATCGCTTCGGCCGCACCTAAATAGGCCGTGCCTTGTGGAGCAATGACTTTACCGTTGTTGGTGACTTGCGCGCCAAGGAGAGCTACATAACCACCGCTAGATGATTGTAATGAGCCATTGTTTTCAATGGTGCCAGTAGCACCATCACGAGTGTAGCGATAGTTGCCGGCCAAAAAGTCTGCATCACTAATACCTAGAGTAGAAGCAGTAAAGGATGAAGCGCTCACAGAGCCATCTTTACCAAAGACAATACCATTTGGGTTAACCAAGATGACTTGGCCATTGGAAGTTAACTGTCCAAAGATTTGGGAGGCATTGTTGCCAGTCACCCGATCAAGCTGAACACTGCTTGAGCTAGGTTGATTGATGACTACTTTGGCGTTAGTGCCAATGTTAAAAGAGTTCCAGTTCACAATCGCTTGATTGGTGGTCTGGTTCACGGTGAGCGTATTGCCTGATTGGCTAATGGCTACCTTACCTGCAGCTACAGAGGCGCCAGCGGGAAGGGCGTTGACGGCGGGGGCAGCAAATGCAGGGCCATACCCATCTAATGCAATTAATGCGGCAAACGAACAAACAGATAACCTAGCAACATAAGAAATATGGGAAACGATGCCTCGTTTAGAATGATTTCTGGCTCCAGAATGGGATATGCTAGATGCGTTCTCCCCCACCGCAATAATCTTATTGCGGTGCTTAGAAAATATGAGTTTGTAGCAATTTTTATTCATAATAGGCTTACCCCTTATTATCCCAAAAAACGACGCTCTGAATTGTTAAATATTGCAAAAATTTGAGTAAATTCAACCTCTTAAGGGGCAAATTTGCTAAAAAGAGACTCTTATAGATATGGCTTAGCTTGCAGGCTTATGAGGGTGTACACCTAAGAGCTAATATCAAAATTGAATTTGAAAGGATGTGCCGTGAGTGAAAACAACAACGATTTACCTATGCAGGCAATCAAAGAAGAGGCTTCCGACCCCTCAAATGAGACCCTCCGGGGGCGTAGCATCTTCCTGGTAGAAACGACCGCTTCTGGAATAGCAGTACAAACTTCTTTTATGACAGAAGACGGCAAGCTTTTGCAATTGCCCGCGATTTTTCCTGATGTTCAATATGCGTTGACACAAATTGATGAACTGCGCAACCTTGTAATTCAGCATTTTTCTAAAGCGGCGCAAGTAGGCGCACAAATAATAGCCAGACAGGCGGCAGATGATTTAGAGCGCCCCAAACAAAACGATTAATTGCAGCGAACCGCCTCACTAATGAGAGACGGGCAACTGTAAAGTAATTTTGGCAAATCCCCCAGGATCAACAGGAAAATGACGCTCTATTTGTCCATGATGTTGAATAATGACTCGATCGATAAAGTTTGTGCCAAGACCAAAACCTTTATGCTCAGTTTCGACTTGAGTTAGGTCGTGTGGCTGATCAACAATATTTGTAAACTCACATCTAAGCATTTGTAATTTATGGTCTGTCCTACCGAGGGATATTCGTACGACAATTTCTGTGGCAGGACGCCCATGACGAATTGCATTAACCAAAAGATTGATGAGTACTCTTTCCATCAAACGAGTTTGGGTCTGCACAAAAATACCCGCATCCCTCTCATCAACGCGAATTGTCATTTGGCGTTCTTGCGCTAAAACTCTCACCCCATAAATTGCTTGATCCAATAAAGCCTCAAATAGGACTGTTGAGAGCACATACTCAGACTCATCAGCCCAAATTGATAAGATAAAGTCATCCATCATCGAAAGAAGTCGTCTTGAGTGAGATGAGATATCTAACAAGCACTTATCTCCCTCCTCTTGCAAAGAATTGTGTGCGACTATTTTGCGACACAAGGTCAGAATAGATGCCACTGGTGTACGCATATCATGCGAAAGCAGTTGCAAAGTGCGATCTCTTTGCGCTTGAAATTGCAGTAACTCTGTTACTTCTACAAACATAATAATGGCTAGAGAATTACTGGGCTCAAAATGAATTTCCACGCGATGGACCATGTACTCTTTAGTAAGCCCATCAACTCCCTTGATATTCAAATATTTTTCGCCTGGTGGCAGGCTTAATAAGCCTTCCAGGTATTTAAGCGAGCACCCGAGATGATGTAGCAAGGCATCAATCGTTACATCATTCCTAAAATATTCTTTTGGGAATAAAGACCGAAATCTCATATTGACCAATAATAGTTTTCCGCCTGCATCAAGAACAAACATCGCCTCAGGCAATTCGTTGATAATTTTTTCAAAACTATCTAGACGATTTTTTGCCATTAGGATCGCTTTATCTAAAATGCTCGAATACTGCAGTACCGCATCCTGTACTAGATAATGCTCATGCCGCGTTTTTTGGGGCACCATTTCTATCAACTGCATCTCTTTAGCTCGCTCTCGCATAAAGAGAATTACCATATTCATACGTCGCCACGCCCATATTGGCTTGACCACTAAAACGGCCACTACCAGCGGCATTGGATCTAGCCAATAATTCAATTTCAACAAAAGAAAGATGCTGGCAACGAGTGCAGATATCGTTACACTTAAAGTGAGAATAATTTCTGTCGATGGGGCAAGCAGCAAGATGCCCACTAAAATCGTCAGTAGCCCAGCCGCGTAGAGACAAAACTGCACCCAAGGGGTGGCCTGTGTAATTAAACTGTTCTGTAAAAGGTCATTTAAAAGACTTGCTTGAAATATAACGCCTGGAGTTCCTGACTTTTGCCTGCCAGCATAGATTGAAGGGTAATGATCGCCTAAGCTAGGGGCTGTTGAGCCAACTAAGACGTATGCATCTTTAAAAATCGATAGTGGGTAATTTTTTTGAAGGGCGTCTGAAAGCGAGATCGTTGTGAAGCCAATTTCAGGGCGAATCAAACTAAATCGCGAATAATGATCTCCATGATTATTAATGAGGTCTTGACGTCCTGACATGGCAACCGAAAAATGCGGAATGCCCGACTCCATTAGATTACTTCCACGTATAAATCCATCTTCATCAAAACTAACATTGACGTGCGATATGGTTGCCGTTGATTTAGCAATTGTTAGCGGCGGCGAGCTGACTACAACCTCGCCTTTTTTTTCGTCAAAATGAAGCTCGGCGGGCAAAACGGACTTATGTCGCGAGATTTGTCGCGCAAACTCCAGGTCATGAATAGTGGGATCGATCATTAATATATCAAACCCAATAGCTTTCGGATAATTCCCAGTGTCTGCTAACTCTTGAAGAAAGCGAGCATACAAATTGCGGGGTAATGGCCAACCACCTAATTCACTTAAGCTTCGGTCATCAATAGCGACAATAATAATTTTATTATTTGGTGCCTGCACCCTCATACGCTGAACCCCATCAAAAAAGATGTTGCCCAAGGGGGTAAAAATATTCAACGCAACAGCCAATGCCAAAGCAACTATTGCGATAAATGTTAAGCCGCACCACTCACCAAAGAAGCGCCGATCATCTGCGCGATTGAGCTTAATGATGTGAGGTTTTATGGGCCAGATATTTATTCGCATTGGCCTTTAGTTTTGAGTAGCGGCTATTAATTCAAATCGACCATCTTGTCTCGTAGATAAGTTGTTGCCCACACTTGACTTAATCTCCCAGCGATAATTACCAACCGGCAATCCCTTAACTAACAGCACCTTTAGCTCCCTCGAAGGTTTATAGGCCTTCAATATTTCTACCGCTTGACCGTTTGGGGCAGCCTCAACCAGAGTTATGACTGGCTCTCGTAAACCAGTCAAATCAAACAATACACTGCATCGCTTTATATCTGCGCCACCACTCCGATCAACACAAATACCAAAAACACTTTCATCCCCCATTAAACCGCTGGCAGTTTGTGCAGACCAAGTAAGCATTTTTGCAGTTGACCCCAATTGGGTGGCCAAAAATAATGGCTCCTTCCGCTGGACTGAATCTTCCTCACTTACGAGATTGGCCGCCTGACTTTCCCTTAAGTAATATCTGTGAGAATTTGAGCTTCCTTGAAATACAAATAGATGCCATCCCAAAACCTGCTGAGCCTGTACCGATAAAAATTTTACCGGCGTAGGCAAGTCCTCGACCTTATCGGCCAAACCATCTTTTGGTATGACAACCCCTTTTTGCGCCGATACTCCCGCCTCTTCAATGTCAGCAACGCCTCTTGTTCCAACCAAACCAGAGCTCACCTCAACCTTACCAGCGCCGCTGGATCGATCAAACCCAACTCGGAACTCGGTGCCACGGACACCGGCAACAGAAGTTGGTGTATTGACACCAAAAGGCGCATCCCCGCTCTGACGCTTAGGAACCTTCACTTCGACACGCCCATCCAATAAATTAAGCTGAACTTCAGGCGATTTTTCAAGCGTACTTTTTCGTAACATGCCAATCTTGATGCTACCCCCTGAGGGCATACGCAGGATAGAGCGATCTTCAAATTGCAAAGAAAGGGCGCATTGCGGGGGCACTGTGATGACATCACCCTGATCAATAGTGCTGCCCAACTTTAGAGCTACGGCTTCATTAGCCCTCAAAATTGGCTCCGCGCATTTTGCATACACAACCACGGCTCTAGAGCGGTGATACCGGATCAATGAGCGAGGAATGAAGATGGTTTGCCCCGCCAGAATTTCATTCTTATTAATCCCCACATTGGCCGCTATTAGCTCTGGTAGCGCATCCTGAATTAAGTGCCTATCCAATATCAACTGGAGCGTATCTCCTTGCTGGACTTTATAGACCAGAGGCTTTGGCTCGGAATGGGCGGTTGGCTGCGCAACTATGAAAGTCGACCAAGCAAATATGCCGGTCGACACGAAAATACGCAGTAATACGAGGAAATTTTCTGTCGGCACAGCCAAAGAATTACTCTTCAGGAAAGGTTTGCATAAGCCTATAGCCGTAACCATAAACCGCCACCAACCTAGCCCTGCTTCCGGTTGCACCAATATGCAGCTTTTTTCTAATCCAGGCAATATGGACATCAAGCGTCCTAGATAATTCAGAGCCAGTAGATCCCCATACCTCTATTAATAATCGGTTGCGTGAAAGCGGACGATCTAATTCTGAGAATAAAAAGGAGGCTAGAGCAAACTCCTTCTCCGTTAGCGCAACGTCTTGATCATCGAATCTAACAAGATTAGCGGTTGGATGAAATCTGTAACCCAAGATCTCTTTTTCGCGACCAACCACCGGAGCATTTGTCTTCTGCGTTCGTCTTTGCACAGAACAAATACGAGCCAAAAACTCCCTAAGTCGAATCGGCTTAATACAATAATCATCAGCGCCAGCCTCAAGCGCAGCGACAATTTCACTCTCATCGTCTGTGCTAGTAAGAAATACAATAGGCTCAGTCATAGCAAGGTTTTTACGCATACGACTCAGCACGTCAAACCCATTTATTTTTGGAACATTCCAATCCAAAATAAATAGATCAAATGTTTCTCTAGGCAGAGCTCTTAGCAAAGACTCGCCATCAGTAAAAATCTTGGCTATGTGTCCATTTTTTTCAAGACAATCTTTAACCTCTTCCGCTAAAGTGGCCTCGTCCTCTAATATTGCAACGCGCATATGTAATCGAGCCTACCTGAATTTTAAATGCCATCTTCTGTCTTGAGGGCTATGGGTGAATTTTAACCCTAGAATTCATCCATTCATCGCATTAATAAACGCTTTGTGCGCCATTGAAAGCCATCTTATTACTGCTAATCTTCGCCAGGCCCGATGGATCTCCATAATTAACAATATTTAACATTGTTTTGACTGGAACCTAATTAGGATTGAACTTCATATTAAGCGCTAAAGAAAGCGGATGCTTTTCCTTTCGTTCAAGTGAAATAATTCTGCGTAGCAGACTCGGATTAGACGCAGCGAGTATTTAGGCTTAATATGAAACTGTATTGGTACTCGTATGGGATTAAATAGTCGCTCACTAGTCTTGTGTTGCTCATATTGAAACCCAATATCGCTGATACACTGCCACTAATAGCCACTCCAATTACCTCTAATGAAATCTATTTTTTTGGCCATTTCCTGCGCCTCTCTTTTGATGCTCTCTGGGTCAGTGCATGCACAATCTAATGGCACGATCATTGCAACTCTGAATGGGAATAAGATTACAACTCAGCAAGTCGATGAATTGCTTAAGCTCGCAGTTGATGATGGTACTCAAGTGACCCCAGAAATAAGGCAGCGAATCACTAATGAACTGATTATTCGAGAAGCCATTGTTCAGGAGGCAAAAAAAACAGGCTTAGCAACAAAAAACGACAATGCCCTTAAACTGAAATTAGCCGGTCAAAATGCAATCGTAGATCTCTGGTTTGCCGATTATTTTAAAAATCACCCCATTTCAGAAGCCGATATCAGAGCCGAATATGACAAACAGCTGGAGGCCAGTAAAGATCCTAAGAATGCAAATGAATATGAGATAGCCCAAATTGCGGTTGCCACCGAAATTGAGGCCACCGAAATGATCGTCAAATTAAATAATGGCAACTCTTTTGAGGCACTCGCTAGACAGTATTCGGTTGATAAGGGCACCGCTCAACAGGGTGGCCTGGCGGGGTGGTCTTTAAGCGGAAACCTAACTAGCCCATTAAATGACATTGTCCCCAATTTGAGCAAAGGCAAAGCTACCTCTAAGCCAATCCGCCTTGGAGCAAATTATTACATCATCAAATTAGTTGATGTCCGACCCTTTAAATTTCCAGCATACGAACAAGCAAAAAATCAATTAGCGCAACAAATGGCAAATCAAGAGCGGGAACAAGCAATTGCCCAAGTGTTGAAAGCATCTAATCTCAAAGTTATTCAATAGCATTTGTTGTTAGCAATAATGCCCAATATGCTAACTACCAAAGGGCTGGAATATCGTTAGGTAGCGTATTTTTAACCTCGCGCATTATTTCATCGAGGGCATCAACCTCAATTCAACCGCTCATTCAAGATTGAAGCTGGCCCTTAGCCGCCTGATATCTTGAAATTTCATCCGCACTAGAATAATTAAGACCCCAATACAGCTAAGCTGGACTCAAAATCTCTAGCCTACTATAGCCAAAGCAGCCCACAATAAAAAAAGACAATCCCTGTAGCGACCAGCAAGATAAAAATCAGCGAGCTAAGGGCCATTTCTAGAATATGCATTTTTTCTTTCCTAAATACCATTACGAATAGGTGGCTCAATAGCAAGAGCGGTGAAATTACTTCGGTTTCTATGGTGGGGTTTGGCCTCCGAATAAAGTAAAAATACAAGCCAAAAAATAGCGCTAAGCCGTATAACTTCGATTAGTCAAAACTCCCCCATCTAGTATTCACAGCTACTGGAAAACCATTTGGTAGCTGTAACGAAATTATGAGGCGAGAAATTTTTGGCGTCTCATGCATTAACAATTGTTAACAATTGTTATGTTCTGCAAGTAAAAATTAGTTAGATAATTTAAAACAATTAAACAAATTATTTAACCCCATGTCCCAGCAATCAAAAGCATCATCCCTCCGACAATTTATTTTTTTTGCTGATCAAATGCGCCAGATTGATAGGCGCTTTAATCTAAGCCCTAATGAGTCACATTTACTTGACCTAGTAGCACTTGCTAACGCATCAAGGCAGAATATTTTTATAAAGCAACTGTTATCTCAAAAAAATATTGCCTCATCTGCGACGCTGCACAAATTAATCAAGCAATTGGTGCGCAAAAAATTATTGAATTTAGTTGCCCATAGGCCCGATGGGCGACACAAAAAAGTTGTTCTCGCCAAATTAGGACATAACCGCTATGAACAACTTCATAAATCAATGGCTAACGCGTTGGGCGTCTAAAATGTTTGGGGAACATAAAGCAATGGAAGATAGCAAATCAAACTTTTTTCCCAACCCAAAACACACTGTTTACAAACTTCAGAATGTATTGCGAAACTCCAGCCTCTCGCCACAAAATTGTTCTGAGCCACCATTTCTGATTGCACTACAAAAAGAAGTTGCCTTCATTCGAGTCAACGACAGTAAACAAGAGCAGTTGCGCATACTCTCCACCATTAAAAGCCATCTACCAAATTTAAGGATAGTATTTATTGGGGGGCTTATTGATGCGCATCAAGTAATTGCGCTATTTCGCTCTGGCCTAAGCGATTACCTACAAGAGCCCACTGACGACGCTGAAATTTACGGGGCAGCAAAAAGAATTCGAGATTTTGTACATAAAAGGAAATATTGCCCTTCTGACCTAGGTCTAAGCAAACGTGAAGCGCAGGTTTGCGATCTTTTAGTTAAGGGTTTTAAAAATGTTGAGATAGCCGCTGAGCTGAACATATCGCCAGCAACGGTCAAGGTTCATAAATCAAGGGTGCTGCAGAAGGCCGGCGCAAGGACCTTACCAGACTTGGTGCGATTGGTTTCCATATAGTCCGGAATGAATCAAGCAAATACTGAATTTGCCCGGATTAAAAACTCTTTCAGTCGGTCGCCCTTAACTTCCGCACACCGAAAATCTTAGGTCAATAATAGTCAAAAGGGCTTCGCAGGTTCGATTCCTGCCGGGCGCGCCAAAAATCAAGGGGTTTTTGACCTACATCATGCGTGAAATTGCGAAAACCGCTATCATTTGCACCTAACTTATTGATTCTTATCGTGTCTACACATCTAAATACAGCCCTTTCAGAGCCTTCCTTAACTAATCCCTTGCACCCAGAGGCGCCATTACCGCATCGAAAAATCATTCGAAGCTGGCTAATCCCGATGGCACAAGGCGAAACTGGGCGCGCAATCATGCTCCTAGCAATCGATGCCTTCCTCTGGCTAGGCTGTATCGCAGGAACAGTCTTCGTAGAGAGCGTGTTGCTCAAAATTGTTTTTGGTTTGATTGCTGGCTTTGTAACGGGCCGCATCTTTATATTGGGTCACGATGCTTGCCATCAAAGTTACACGCCCAATCGCGAACTGAACAAAGTGTTAGGTCGTATTGCGTTCTTGCCATCTCTCACACCATATAGCTTGTGGGATGTTGGTCATAACGTTGTACATCACGGTCAAACCAATCTAAAGGGTTTTGATTTTGTATGGGCACCCCTATCAAAATCAGAATACGACGCACTTCCCCCGTTGCGTAAGGCTCTAGAGCGCCTTTACCGTAGCGGCTGGGGCCCTGTTTTTTATTACCTCATTGAAATTTGGTGGAGACGTGAGTACTTCCCAAATGCAAAAAACAAACCTGGTGATCGTCCCATTTTCTTAAAAGACAATTTGCTTGTTACCGCATTTGCAATCGTTTGGATTGGCTGCTTAATTGCTGGGGCCATTGCTACCGGGCAATCTATTTGGATTGGCTTGATCACTGGCTTTGCAGTGCCATTCTTGTTCTGGAACGGCATGATTGGATTTGTGGTTTACGTGCACCACACCCATCCAAAAGTCTCTTGGTATGACAAGAAATCGGAGTGGTTACGCGCCCAGCCGTTTGTATCCACAACCGTTCACCTGACTTTTAACTGGATTTGGGGCAAATTGATGCACCACATCATGGAGCACACTGCGCACCATGTGGATATGAGCGTACCGCTTTATCGCCTGCCAGAGGCCCAACAGACCCTAGAAACGATCCTTCCAGACCGTATTTTTGTGCAAAAGTTCTCTTGGGGCTGGTATTTTGATACTGCGCGTAAGTGCAAGCTCTATGACTTTGAAAACAAGGCCTGGTTAGATTTTGACGGCAACAAAACGGCTGATTCGGTTCGGGTTGTGCTAACCCCAGCCCCAGCGGGACAAAACGGGTAAAATAGATCTCTGTATAAGATTTGCCTTACCCGGATTACCCATGACTACATCGACTCCAGCAGCTACCCAAGAAACCTCCCAGAGCCTGAAATTTTGCTCTTCTTGCAGCCGTGAAAAACGACTTGAGGGTGGCACATGGATTCCGACAAGCAATCGCAAACAACGTTGGATTTGCGCAAGTTGCCTCTACAACCGTACGCATCGTACCGGTTCAGCAAAAACCTAATTACTCACTTGTAGTTCAAATAGCTAGATTCATTAATTAGCTACGCGCCATCTCCCACATAGGGGTTCGTTTTGCGCTCTTGACCAAACGTCGACATTGGTCCGTGACCAGGAACAAACTGTACATCATCTCCCAAGGGCCACAATTTGGTTTTAATCGCATTAATTAAATCTGCATGATTACCACGCGGAAAATCAGTTCTGCCAATTGAGCCCGCGAATAAAACATCGCCCACAATTGCAAGACGATCTTCTTTGTCAAAAAATACAACGTGACCAGGTGTGTGACCAGGGCAATGAAATACCTCTAGATCAATATTTCCCACCTGCACATGATCGCCATTATTTAACCAACGATCAGGCTCGAAAACTTTGGCATGCCCAAAACCAAAACGCACTGTTTGTTCTGGCAGCTGATCAATCCAAAAACGCTCCTCTTCTTGTGGCCCCTCAATAGGCACACCAAGCTGATCAGCCAAGTCTTTGGCGGCCGCGCAGTGATCTAAATGTCCATGCGTCAGTAATATCTTTTTAACCTTGCCACCCATCTGCTTAACGCCCTCAAGGATCTTTTCAATATCCCCGCCAGGATCAACGACAGCAGCATCGCCAGTCTCCTGGCAAACCAAAATCGAGCAATTTTGCTCATACGGAGTAACAGGAACAATTCCTAATTTAATTGGCATACGTACAAATAGTTAAGTGAATCATTGGGGAAAGCTAGTTTAGGGGAGTCGGCATAAAATGCACCTAAAGGATAAAACAATGAATAGCCAAGATACATTTAAATTTGCAGAAACTCACGAATGGGCCGATCAGGAAAATGATGGCTTAGTGTGGGTTGGTATTAGTAATCATGCGCAAGAGGCGCTAGGCGATGTGATGTTCTTTCAGGCCCCAAAGCTTGGGCAACAAGTAAAGCAGGGGGAGGCTATTGCCGTTATTGAGTCAGTGAAGGCGGCCAGTGATATTCATGCGCCAGTAAGCGGTGAGATTGTTGCCCTCAATGAAGCAGTGGATGCATCACCCGAGATCGTCAATGAAAATCCATACGGTGTTTGGCTATTCAAAATCAAACCCGCCTCCGATGAAATTCTTAACGAAGAACTCAATCAACTCCTGACCCCAGAAATATATAACGCGGGCCCTGGCGCCTGATATCTGAAATCAATCAGATTGAAATAGGGTCGCGCTCAATTAACCAACGAATGCGCCCTTCTTTACTAATGCGCCCCTGAGAGTTCTCTCGCAAATAAAGATCCATCGCCTCTAAGATTTCTTGCAGGGTTTTTCGATCATCAGACTCCACCAGAAGTTGAGCGCGCTCCGATCCAGCTACTCGCATCATCGCCTTAGGTACTGGATCATAGACTCTGAGGCCTTTATTGATGTGGCCCCGAGACTTTAAATATCCTTTCAAACCACTCAAAAACTGAATTGCTTTATCTAAACTTTTAGCCTCAGCATGGATGAGAGCCTGATAGGCAAATGGCGGCAAACCCGCTTCTTTTCTTTCATTGGCCGTAAAGCTTAAAAACCCATCTACGTCATGGCGCAGTAAAAACTGAAAAACCGCAGATTCTGGGAACTGGGTTTCAATATAAATAGCGCCGCCTGCTTCACCATCCTTATTGGATCGCCCAGCCCGTCCTGCAACCTGAACTAGCTGTGCAAATAATCGCTCTGCAGCCCTAAAATCTTGAGAAAACAATCTGCTGTCAGCATCCAATACAGCTACTAAGCCAATATTTTGGTAATCGTGCCCCTTGGCAATCATCTGGGTCCCAACCACAATATCGACATTGCCTTCGTGAATTTCCTGAAAGAGCTCTTCGGCACCCTTACTCTTTCTGCTGGAGTCTGTATCGACTCGCAGCACTCTTGCAGCCGGCCACATCTCCTCAATAGCATCTTCAATCTTTTGAGTTCCTTGTCCCAAGGTCTTCAAGTCGGCATTACCGCAATCCGGACAATGACTTGGAATTGATTTAACCAAGCCGCAGTGGTGGCAACTTAAAACTGACTTCCCGCCTAATGCTCCTGCTTTATGCAGCACCATATAGGAGCTACATTGCTCGCATCTTGAGAGCCATGAGCAAGCGCCGCAGCTAAGAACGGGGGCATAGCCTCGCCGATTGATGAGTATTAGGCTTTGCTGCTTATTTTCTAGATTCTGACTGACCGCATTAGCAAGAGTTTTAGTAATCAAACTTTTGGATTTTGGCTTCTCTATATCGCCCGGACTAAATTGCGTTTGTGGATCGCGCGTGTTAATCAGATGCACTCTTGGCAAGCTTGCGCCTTGTGCACGTTGATCCAGACGAATATATTCATAACGGTTAGCCCTGGCAGCCATCCAAGTCTCAAGCGATGGTGTAGCAGAGGCCAATAAGATCGGTATCTTAAGGTCGTGGGCACGCCATATCGCAAGATCCCTTGCAGAGTAACGAATACCATCTTGTTGCTTATAGGACGGGTCATGTTCTTCATCAACAACAATGGCGCGCAGATTAGGCAGGGGGGTTAATGCAGCCAATCTTGTTCCCAAAATAATTTGGGCTTTACCAGTCATCGCATCATGCCAAGCAATGCCTCTAACTTTTTCACTCACGCCACTGTGAAGCACCACCATTTTTTTATCTGGAAAATAAGCGCGCACTCTGCGCTCCAATTGTGGCGTTAAATTAATTTCCGGCACCAAGAGCAATACCTGTGCATTTGCATCTTCCAAAATGCCGCTTAACCAATTTAAAAATACAGCCGTCTTTCCGCTACCAGTTTGTCCTTGCAACAATATTGCTTTGAATTCTCCCGAAGGAATAGTGCGTAATTTTTCTAAGGCGAGTTTTTGACCATCGTTCAGCTGGGCCTCATCAACAAATCCCTCAACGGCCTCTAGCTTGTTTTTTTTCTTTTGCTTTTCTTGATCTGCAGCTAATTTCTTGGGGATCTTTTCCCAATCATCAGGCTTTTTCCACATCTGTGGAATGGTGGGAATAATGGTCTCGCCTAGCGCATGAATGTAATACTGGCTGGCAAAGTTCATTAACTTCAATATTGCAGGGTCCAAGGGGGGAAGGGGCGCAATCTTGCTTACCCCTTTTAATTTATCTAGTTCATAATCTGAGTGAGCACTTACTTTAATTACCAATCCCACCAGTGAGCTGTGCCCAAAGGGAACCTCAACTATTGCCCCCACTTGTGGGTCGCACCCTAATGCCTCTTCGTCCCACAAGTAGTCAAAGCCCTGGGCAAGGGGCTTATCAACAACAACTTGGACAACGATTGGAGGGGGCATGATTTACTTCAAATCTCTAGTTTGCTTGTGGATAAGTCTGTGGATATCATCCGAGGATTCTGATTTATAAGCTAATTTATCAGCTTTCGGATTCTGCACCCTTTTAAAGCTTTTTAGTAATTATTTATATAAATCAGTAACTTACAAAGATATTCGAAAGTGAATTTTCATCTTTATTCGCAATCTCACTGAATTTCGAATTTTCCCGCTATCTGTGCATAACTTTCGCCAAAAATCCTAGCGGCAAGTTAGCAATCACTCAGTATTACGACTTTGTCCTGAGAGCCCTTGAGCGCTCAATGACCGCTTCGGCGAGAGCCGCAACACTTTCAGGAGGAGTAAATTGAGAAATCCCATGCCCTAGATTAAAGACATGACCGTCTAGAGGATGTAAGCCGGATTTAAGGGCAGGAGCACTCGCCAAATCCTCAAGCAGGAGGTTTGCTTGCTGCGCAATTTGTTTTGGCTCTGAGAACAGAATAAGCGGGTCTAGATTACCTTGCAATGCTAATCGCTTGTTCAATGCCAGCAATTGTTTGCGTGCGCGACTCAGCGACATTGTCCAATCAATGGCAATAACATCAGCACCAACTTGCGCCATATCGTTCAACCAAATCCCGCCGCCTTTGGTAAACATAATTACTGGAATTTTTCTGCCTTCATGTTCGCGTGGCAATAAAGAAATCACTTTTTGCATTGAGGCCAGAGACATTTTTTGATACCAGCCATCTGGCAGCATTCCACCCCAAGTATCAAAAATCATCAAAGCTTGAGCGCCTGCTTTAACTTGCTCTATCAAATAGGCTGCCACTGACTGAGCATTGATATCAAGGATATGCTGCATCAAGTCAGGACGACTAAACATCATCGTTTTGGCATGACGAAAATCATCGGCACTTGAACCATCAACCATATAGCACGCCAATGTCCACGGGCTTCCCGAGAAACCAATTAATGGAACACGCTGCTTGCCATCCTGCATCAATGCTTTCCGAATTTCTGAAACCGCATCAAATACATATTTCAACTGATCCATGTCAGCAACGCGCAACTTCTTAACCGCCTCTTCAGTACGAAGAGGATGTTCAAAGCTTGGGCCTTCGCCAGCAGTAAATTTCAAGCCCAATCCCATGGCATCAGGGATTGTCAAAATATCGGAGAACAAAATCGCCGCATCCAACGGATAGCGATCTAAAGGCTGAAGGGTTACTTCAGTAGCGTATGCAGGATTTTTTGCGAGCCCTAAAAAACTTCCAGCTCTGGCGCGAGTAGCGTTGTACTCGGGGAGATATCGACCGGCTTGACGCATGAGCCAAAGCGGTGTTTGATCAACCGCTTCGCCCAGGCAGGCCTTTAAAAACCGATCATTTAACAGCAAGGAGATGACCGGCTATTACTTTTTACGACGGAAACGGGCAATTGCAGCCAGCTGTGCAGCCGCCATTGCAAACTCAGATTGGGCCAAAGCCAAATCAAAGTCAGTGCCACGGTTTTGCATCGCTTCTTCAGCACGTTTCTTAGCTTCAATCGCTTTAGCTTCATCAAGATCATGTCCGCGAATAGCGGTATCCGCTAAAACAGTAACGCGATCTGGCTGAACTTCTAAATAGCCACCTGCTACGAAAACAAACTCTTCATCACCATCAGCTTTTTCAATACGAACTGAGCCTGGACGAATGCGTGTAATCAAAGGAGTGTGGCCGCGCAAAATGCCGAGCTCACCACTTTCGCCAGGAAGCGCAACAAACTTAGCTTCCCCGCTGAAAATAGACTGCTCAGCACTTACTACATCGACGCGTATGGTTGACATAATTTCCCTAGATTAAAGCTTCTTGGCTTTCTCGATGGCTTCATCAATTGAACCCACCATATAGAACGCTTGCTCAGGCAAATGATCCAATTCGCCGCTGCAGATCATTTTGAAACCACGGATAGTTTCTTTCAATGGGACGTATTTGCCTGGTGAACCAGTAAACACTTCAGCAACGTGGAAAGGCTGGGACAAGAAACGCTGAATCTTACGAGCACGTGATACAGACAACTTATCTTCTGGTGACAACTCGTCCATACCCAAAATTGCAATAATGTCGCGCAACTCTTTATAACGCTGCAATGTCATCTGCACTTCGCGAGCTACTTCATAGTGCTCTTGACCGACTACTTGTGGGTCGAGCTGACGGCTAGTGGAATCCAATGGATCAACCGCTGGATAAATACCCAATGCAGCAATATCACGTGACAACACAACTGTGGAGTCAAGGTGCAAGAAGGTTGTAGCTGGTGACGGATCGGTCAAGTCATCCGCAGGAACGTAAACGGCCTGAATAGAGGTAACGGAACCAGTCTTGGTAGAAGTAATACGCTCTTGCAATTTGCCCATCTCTTCAGCCAATGTAGGCTGGTAACCCACAGCAGAAGGCATACGACCGAGTAACGCAGAAACTTCAGTACCGGCCAATGTGTAGCGATAAATATTGTCAACGAAGAACAAAATGTCACGGCCTTCGTCACGGAACGCTTCAGCCATTGTCAAACCAGTTAACGCAACGCGCAAACGGTTGCCAGGAGGTTCATTCATCTGACCAAACACCATCGCTACTTTGTCGATAACGTTAGATTCTTTCATCTCGTGGTAGAAGTCATTACCTTCACGAGTACGCTCACCAACACCGGCGAACACTGATAAACCTGAGTGTTGCTTAGCGATGTTGTTAATCAACTCCATCATGTTCACGGTCTTACCAACACCCGCACCACCGAACAAGCCAACCTTACCGCCTTTAGCAAACGGGCAAACTAAGTCAATAACCTTAATACCAGTTTCTAACAAGTCCACAGAAGGTGAAAGCTCATCAAACTTCGGTGCTGGCTGGTGAATGGCGCGACGCTCTTCAGTTGCAATCGGACCTGCGTCATCAATTGGGCGACCTAAAACGTCCATAATGCGCCCGAGTGTTGCTGGGCCAACAGGCACAGAAATTGGACCGCCAGTAGATTTCACTTCCATGCCACGACGCAAACCATCGCTTGCGCCCATGGCAATAGCGCGAACTACGCCGTCACCAATTTGTTGCTGAACTTCAAAGGTCAAACCTTTTTCAGCAAATGATTTTTCACCGCTATCAACTAATGTCAAAGCATCATAAATGTTTGGCATTTTGTCGCGTGGGAACTGAATGTCCACCACTGGACCGATACATTGCACGATATTTCCGTTACTCATCGCATTTCTCCGCTTTTAATTCCTGAATTCTTTCGTATTCCTAAACGCTGACCGCTTAAACCGCAGCCGCTCCGCCAACAATTTCTGACAACTCTTTAGTAATAGCAGCCTGTCGTGTTTTGTTGTATTCCAATTGCAATTCGCCGATTACGTTCTTCGCATTATCTGAAGCGGCCTTCATAGAGACCATACGTGCAGACTGCTCAGAAGCCATGTTTTCAGCAACTGCCTGATAAATCATTGCTTCAACGTAACGCTTAAGCAGGCCATTCAAAATAGACTCTGCATCAGGTTCGTAGATGTAATCCCAAGAATTGCCTGTTTTCTCTTGTGGAGTCAAAGCTTCTGGCTCCAAAGGCAAGAGTTTTTCTAAAACAGGCTCTTGTTTCATTGCATTTACAAAGCGGGTAAATGCCAAATAAACGGCATCAATCTCGCCACGCTCAAACGCTTCTAATTGGGCAACAATTGCGCCAATCAAAACATCCATATGTGGTGTATCACCAATTTGGATTGTTTGAGAAATCAGTTTTGCTTTTGAGCGATTCAAAAATTGCAAGCCTTTTGAACCAATTGCGGTGTACGCAATCTCAATATTTTGTTCTTGCAAATCGCGCACTTGGTTAGCAATCAAACGCAAGACGTTGGTATTTAAACCGCCGCATAAGCCTTTATCTGTTGTAACCAAAATCGTGCCAACTTTCTTCACCTCACGAGTCGCCATGTAAGCAGGGCGAAACTCTGGATTTGCTTTAGAAAGGTTGGCAACAATCTCACGAATTTTTTCAGCATAGGGGCGCGCATTACGCATACGCTCCTGGGCGCGCCGCATCTTGGATGCGGCGACCATTTCCATTGCCTTCGTGATCTTGCGCGTGTTTTGCACGCTCTTGATCTTAGATCGTATCTCTTTTGTGCTTGCCATGATTTATGCGAGCCCTCTTAGAAAGAGGCAGAACGCTTGTAATCCTCAATGGCAGCGCGCAATGCAGCTTCGTCATCTTTGCTCAAATCTTTGGTTTCTTCAATACGCGCAACTAAGTCAGCGAATTTAGATTTCAAATGATCTTGCAAACCTTTTTCGAATGGCAATACATTCTTCACTTCGAGATCATCGAAATAGCCGTTATTAACAGCATAAAGTGAAGCGGCCATTTCCCAAACTTGGAGTGGCTTGTATTGAGCTTGCTTACACAATTCAGTAACGCGACGTCCACGTTCGAGCTGCTTGCGGGTTGCTTCGTCAAGATCAGATGCGAACTGAGCAAATGCTGCTAATTCACGATATTGCGCTAAGTCGGTACGAATACCGCCAGACAATTTCTTAATCACTTTAGTTTGTGCAGCACCACCAACGCGGGAAACAGAAATACCGGCGTTAATCGCAGGACGCACACCAGCGTTGAACAAGTCAGTTTCCAAGAAGATCTGACCGTCAGTAATTGAAATTACGTTGGTTGGAACGAATGCAGAAACGTCACCAGCTTGGGTTTCAATGATTGGCAATGCAGTCAATGAACCAGTCTTACCTTTTACGGCGCCATTGGTGAACTTCTCAACATACTCAGCATTTACACGTGCAGCGCGCTCGAGTAAGCGTGAGTGGAGGTAGAACACATCGCCAGGATAAGCTTCGCGGCCTGGTGGGCGACGGAGCAACAAGGAGATTTGACGATAAGCAACCGCTTGCTTAGTTAAGTCATCGTAAACAATCAAAGCGTCTTCGCCGCGATCTCGGAAGTATTCACCCATGGTGCAGCCTGCGTAAGCAGAGAGGTACTGCATCGCTGCAGACTCAGAAGCGCTCGCTGCAACAACAACTGTGTACTCCATCGCGCCCAATTCTGTGAGCTTGCGAACAACGTTAGCAATAGTGGAAGCTTTTTGACCGATCGCCACGTAAACGCAATAAACGCCTTTACCTTTTTGGTTAATGATCGCGTCAACCGCAACTGCAGTCTTACCAGTTTGACGGTCGCCAATGATCAACTCACGCTGACCACGGCCAATTGGAACCATCGCATCAATCGCCTTCAAACCAGTTTGAACTGGCTGGCTAACGGATTGACGTGCGATAACTCCTGGAGCAACTTTTTCGATAAAGTCAGTTAACTTCGTATTGATTGGGCCTTTGCCATCAATAGGCTGACCGAGTGCGTTTACAACGCGACCGAGCAACTCTGGGCCAACTGGAACTTCCAAAATACGGCCCGTACATTTCACTGGGTCGCCTTCTTTAATGTGAGTGTATTCACCCAACACTACGGCACCAACAGAATCACGCTCAAGGTTTAATGCAAGGCCGATAGTGTTGTTAGGAAATTCCAACATTTCGCCCTGCATAACGCCTGACAAGCCATGTACGCGGCAAATACCGTCGGTCACTGAAATTACAGTGCCTTCGTTGCGAACTTGGGAGTCAACGCCCAATTCGCTAATTCGGCTTTTGATCAGCTCGCTGATCTCGGAAGGGTTGAGTTGCATTACTTACTCCTGGGTCTTATTTCGTATGTTCTTAATAGGGATCACTTATGCGCCAAGACTTGCTTGCATTTGAGCTAACTGGGCCTTAACTGAACTATCCATTACTTCATCGCCAACCTGAATGCGAACTCCGCCAATCAATGTTGGATCAATTTGGATAGTTGGGCGCAATTCTTTACCCCCAAAGCGCTTCTTCAAACTTGACAACAAATCATTTAACGCAGAACCCTCTAAAGGGAATGCGCTAGTAATATTTACTTCTGCAGCGCCCTCGCTTTTGTTCTTCATTGCTTCAAATTGATGGGCAATTTCAGGAACGGCTGCTAAGCGGTGGTTTTGATTCACAAGATTCAAAAAGCTGGCAACCTTGCCATCTAACTTGGTCTTCACCATGCCAGAAAGTAACTTGCTTAAATCATCAGCCGAGACTTTTGGGTTATTTGACAATGCAGCAACTTCTGGCAAAGCAGCAAGCTGAGCCAATTCATTTAATTGCTCCAAACAGCCTGCAAGCTCAGCCGGCTTAGCACTTTGAAAAAGTGCTTCCGCGTAAGGACGTGCAATGGTGGCTAATTCAGCCATATCAAAGTTCTGCCTTTAGTTGGTCAAGTAATTGGCCATGCGCTTTTGCATCAACTTCGCGACGCAAAATTTGCTCGGCGCCTTTAACAGCGAGAACAGCCACTTCAGCGCGCAGAACTTCGCGGGCACGAGTAACTTGCTGGGCTGCGTCTTGTTGCGCCTGCGAAATGATTCGAGCGGCTTCAGCTTGTGCGTTAGCGCGAATTTCTTCGGCTGACATTTGTGCACGTTTTTCAGCTTCAGCAACGCGTTGAACACCTTCTTGACGTGCTTTAGTTAATTCTTGCTCAGCTTCATTGCTGGCTAATGCGAGAGCTTCTTTACCACGCTCGGCAGCAGCTAAACCATCAGCAATTTTGCTTGAACGCTCATCTAACGCCTTAACTAGCGGCGGCCACACAAAGCGTGCAACAACCCACCATAAGACGAAGAAAACGATCATTTGCGCGAATAGGGTCGCGTTCAGATTCACGATATTCCTTTCAGTATTGTTGAGAACAGTTGGATGACCCTTTGGTCATCCACGCCAAAACAATTACTTAATAACTGCGAGCAGTGGGTTTGCGAAAGCAAACAACATTGCAACACCAACGCCGATCAAGAACGCAGCATCGATCAAACCAGCCAAAAGGAACATCTTAGTTTGGAGTGGCTCCATCAATTCTGGTTGACGTGCACAAGCTTCGATATATTTACCGCCCATCAATGCGATGCCCAAACATGCACCGATCGCGCCGAGGCCGATGATGATGCCGATACAGATAGCTGTTGAACCTTGAATAGTTGCTAAAAATGCTTGCATGTTGCTGACTCCTGAAGTTAAAAGAGGTAAGTTAAAAATAAAATCTTAGTGATGGCTATGCGCTTGCCCGATGTAAACCAAAGTCAACATCATGAAAATAAAGGCTTGCAACAAAATAACCAAAATGTGGAAGATGGCCCAAGCTGATCCAGCAATAACGTGGCCCACCAATCCGAACAGGGATAAATCTAAATTAAAGGTCCATACGCTACCAAGCAAGGCAATCAATAAAAAGACCAATTCGCCAGCGTACATATTGCCGAAAAGTCGCATTCCTAAAGAAACGCCTTTCGCCAAATACTCAATGATGTTCAATGCAAGGTTGAATGGGGCTAAATACCATTTCGCACCAAAAGGGGCAGAAATGAGTTCATGCAAAAAGCCGCCAAATCCTTTTACTTTGAAGCTGTAAAAGAATACTAAAACCAACACTGATAGGGACATGCCCATAGTTGCATTTAAATCGGTTGTGGGAACCATACGGTTGTGCGGTACATGTCCGCCAAAGTTACCGATGAAATGATTTACGCCCAACACCCAATCCACAGGAATTAAGTCAAGGGTGTTTAAGAGGATGATCCAGAAAAATACGAAGAGCGCGAGAGGCGCAATGAAAGTGCGATCACCATGAACAATACTCTTGGCTTGGGTATCGACCATCTCCACAATCATTTCAATCAAAGACTGAAACCGACCAGGAACGCCAGGGGTTGCACGACGCGCCGCAATCAACAAAATAAATACCGCTATAAAGCCCATCAATGAAGCCCAAAAAATGGTATCTAAATTGATGACGCTGAAATCAACGATGGAGGATTGATGCTCACCAGTGCTGGTGAGATTTTGTAAATGCTCAGAAATGTACGCGGTTGGCGTCATTTGCTCGGCTGCCTCGTGGGCTTGGTGTACTTCGCTAGACATCTCTTAACTAGTCCTTTGTTTCAATCTCAATTGTCACTACTTAGCGCCACAACCACGCCAGCCATACACATTTCAAGGCAAGCAGGTAAGTCACCAACAAGGGGACCCAAAGCACGCCAGGGACGTAATACGCAATCCCTATAAACAGCATCAACGTCATGGCGATTTTGATAAATTCACCCGAAACCAATGCCGCCAAAAATCTTCCTGGATTCAATCTTTGCGATTTTGTTGCCAACTCCAACCTGACTAAAAACAGGGCTGTAGGCAAGACGCTAATTAAACCACCTAAAAAGGCCGACTGAGTATAAAGACTTACCCCTACCGGCTCCCCAAAAATTGACCAAAACACCATGCTGATAGCTGTAATCAACACTTGGGCCAAAATAATTTTCCACGGTGAAAGGGCTCGGTACTTTGTCGCATCACTTTGCCGCAGCGCAACAATTTCCTCTTTGCTGTAAACCCGGATAACTTCTTCGGGCTCATCCCACTCATCCACCTCGGAAAATTGATTTTTTTGAGGAATCAATTTAGCCCCGAAATTTTAGTGTGTGCAGTGCAATATGTCAAAGGATTTGGGGACATTTTTCGACCTAATTTAAGACTCAATACCCAGTTTTTTTAATAGGGAATCTAATTCATCGAATTGGCTGAACCGAAGCCTGAGCTCTCCACCTTTGCCTTTGAGCTTGAATTCCGTGCTTAGACCAATCAAATCTGCAATTTCTTGCGTCAAACGCTGCATATCTGGATCGCTGCTGGGTGAAGAAGTACTTGGCTTACTTTTAGCCTTTTTGTCTCCAATTTGACCGCCCGCAATCACCAAAGCAGCAGTCATTCTCTCCGCCTCACGGACAGACAGACCCTGTGCCGAGATTCTCTGGGCCAAAGCCACCTGGCTCGACCCGGGAAGGGGCAATAGCGCACGCGCATGTCCCATATCGATATCGCCGGCCAACAGCATGGCTTGGACCGGCTTTGCGAGCTGGGCAAGACGCAATAAGTTGGTAATTGCACTGCGAGACTTACCTACAGCCTTTGCTGCCTGCTCGTGCGTAAATCCAAACTCCTCAATCAACCTAGCTAAACCCTGTGATTCTTCGAGAGGATTTAAATCCTCTCGCTGCATATTTTCTACCAGGGCCATTGCCGCCGCAGCCTGATCATCGGCGCCAGAAACTAAAACCGGAACCTCTTTTAAGCCCGCAATAGTTGCCGCACGAAAGCGTCTTTCACCCGCAATAATTTCGTACTTACCAGGAGCCACCAGGCGAACTAATAAGGGCTGCATAACACCTTGCTCGCGAATACTTTCTGCCAACTCTTGCAATGCACCGGCTTCCATTTTTTGACGCGGCTGATATTTGCCTGCCTGCAAAGCAGTTAATGGCAAACGATTGATTTCAGTAGAAGAATTTTCTTGCTGCGTCTTTTCTCCAAGCAACGCCTCAAGACCTCTACCTAAACCTTTTTTCTTAATGGCAACCATGATCTTTATTGTTCTTTCTAAAAATTACATGTGCTTGATACGCTCAACCATCTCGGCACCAAACTCTAAATAGGCTTTTGCACCACGTGATGATTTATCGAAAGCCACCCCAGGAAGCCCGTAAGACGGGGCCTCTGCAAGACGAACATTGCGCGGAATTATGGTCTTAAATACTTTGTCGCCGAAGTGCTCCAGTAGCTGATCGGAAACTTGCTGTTGCAAAGTCATGCGCGCATCAAACATGACGCGCAATAAACCAATGATGACTAAGTCTGGATTCAAATTTGCATGCACTTGTTTGATGGTGTTTACCAAATCGGACAAACCCTCTAATGCAAAGTATTCACATTGCATTGGCACAATCACGCCATTTGCTGCGCACAATCCATTGAGCGTAAGTAAAGACAAAGCGGGCGGACAATCAATCAAAATAAAGTCGTAATCGTTTGCCACTTGAGCAAGCGCATCTTTCAAACGTGCTTCGCGTAAATCCAAATCTACCAATTCAATTTCAGCGCCCGCTAAATCACGATTAGCTGGCAACACATCATAGCCAGAGCTTTCACAACGCTGCACACATTCTTTAACTGATGTCATGCCAATTAACACCTGATATACGCTCGCGTTTAAATCTGCTTTCTCTATCCCTGAGCCCATGGTGGCATTACCTTGAGGATCAAGGTCCACCAACAAAACGCGCTGCTGTAGTCCTGCTAAGCCTGCCGCCAAATTAACGGCGGTAGTGGTCTTACCAACACCACCCTTTTGATTTGCAATACAGAAAATTTTTGCCATGGCTACTTTTGGGTTTACTTAAGAGGTGAGAGTGGATTTTCTCACGGGGGCCAACACCAAAAGGCGTCGCTCCACCGCTAAATTAGGGATGTGAAGGGGCTCATCGGCAACTAAGCGCCAATCGTCCATGGAAACATCTTTCATTTCGTCGTCAGCGCGCTTGGCCTTCATTGCAAATACCAGGCCATCGGGCTTTAAGAAGGGCAATGACAGATCCAAAAAACGTGCGAGATTTGTAAATGCCCGAGAAATGACTGCATCAAATTGTGCTGGATGTTGCATTGCAGCATCTTCCACTCTCTCGCACAGCACCTCAATGTTTTTCAATTTCAGTTTTCCGCGCACATGCTGCAGAAATGCCGTCTTCTTGCGGATGGCCTCAATCAGCGAAAGCTGCCACTCCGGCTGAACAATGGCAATAGGGATGGCCGGTAACCCGCCTCCTGAACCAAGGTCAGCAATCTTAGGAGACGGGCCCCTTAAGAAGCGTTTCAATACTGGCAAAACTGCAATAGAATCAATAAGATGCAGTCGAATAGAATCTTTCTCACCCTCGATTGCCGTGAGATTATGAACCTGGTTCCAGCGCCCCATTTCTTGCAAAAATAGCTCTAAATCGGCGATATTGCTTGGGCTTAATTCCAACCCAAGATCACCAATCCCTAAAGCAAGCAAACCCTCACTCATGGGTCTCTTGAGTGCGGCCCAAGCCTTTTTTAAGGTGCACCAATAGAAGCGAAAGTGCTGCAGGCGTGACCCCTGAAATGCGGCCAGCCTGACCTAATGTTTCGGGTTTATGCAAATTCAGCTTTTGCTGAACCTCTTTAGATAAGCCAATAACCTGGGAATAATCCAATGATTCCGATAAGGGAAATGATTCATTGTGTTCTTGACGAGCGATTTCTGTCGCCTGACGATCAATATAGCCCTGGTATTTAACTGAGATTTCTACCTGATCGCTAATTTGAGCAGCCAAGCCAAGATCTTCGTCTAGAGTTGCTGGGGCCCACATTCCATTACCCAAAGCGGTAATTGCTTCATAAGTAACCCCTGGGCGCCTCAATAACTCGGTTAAGTTGCATTCATGGGACAGGTCTTGACCCAGCAACTGAGAAACTAGGGGGGCAGCCTCATGTTTTGGCCCAACCCAAATGTCTTGCAAGCGAGATGTTTCACGTGAAACAGCCTCCTGTTTTCTGCAAAATACTTCCCAACGATAGTCATCCACCAAGCCAAGTTCGCGCCCAATCGTGGTTAGACGCATATCTGCATTGTCTTCCCGCAAACTCAGGCGATACTCTGCCCGGCTTGTAAACATGCGATAAGGCTCCTGGACACCACGGGTAATCAAATCATCAACCAAAACACCAATATAGGACTCGCTGCGCTTAGGCAGCCAAGGCTCTTTGCCCTTCGCTGCCAAGCCGGCATTGATTCCGGCCAGCATACCTTGCGCTGCAGCCTCTTCATAGCCTGTGGTGCCATTGATCTGGCCAGCGAAGTAAAGCCCGCCAATTGCCCTTGTCTCAAGGCTATGACGTAATTGGCGTGGATCAAAGAAGTCGTACTCAATTGCGTACCCAGGGCGGACAATCACCGCAGACTCCATACCCCGAATGCTGCGGACTAAGTCCCACTGAACATCAAAAGGTAAGCTGGTAGAAATCCCATTGGGGTAAAACTCGTTAGTTGTTAGGCCCTCTGGCTCCAAGAAGATCTGGTGACTGTTTCTGGAGGCAAAACGATGAATCTTGTCCTCAATAGAAGGGCAGTAACGGGGGCCAACTCCCTCAATCACACCGGTATACATAGGTGAACGATCTAAACCGCCTCGAATAATATCGTGAGTCTTTTCGTTTGTATGAGAAATCCAGCAAGGAACCTGCTTGGGGTGCTGCTCTGGACGCCCCAAATAAGAAAATACCGGCACTGGATCCAAGTCCCCAGGCTGCTCAAGCATGACTGAAAAGTCGATTGTTCGACCATCAATGCGAGGTGGGGTACCAGTCTTCAGTCTTCCCTGCGGAAGCTTCAACTCTTTTAATCTAGCCGATAAAGAAACTGCGGCAGGATCGCCTGCACGCCCACCAGCATAATTATTTAAGCCAACGTGGATTTTTCCATCCAAGAAGGTACCTGCCGTGAGGACCACTTTTTTTGCCTCGAACTCCAGCCCCATTTGGGTAACAACGCCCTGGACCTGATCACCCTTGACCAATAAGTCATCCACTGCAGCCTGGAAGATACTTAAATTAGGTTGATTTTCTAGACGGCGGCGAATGGCGGCCTTATATAGAACTCGGTCACCCTGAGCACGAGTGGCTCGAACAGCGGGGCCCTTACTAGAATTCAGGATGCGAAACTGAATGCCAGCCTCATCCGTAGCCGCAGCCATTGCGCCGCCCATGGCATCGATTTCTTTTACCAAATGACCCTTACCAATCCCGCCAATGGAAGGATTGCAGCTCATGGCGCCCAAGTTTTCAATACTATGGGTGATTAATAGGGTATCGCATCCCATACGCGCCGACGCAAGCGCGGCCTCAGTCCCAGCGTGACCGCCTCCAACCACAATGACATCGAAACTTTTGGAATAACGCATGATTTGCCTCAGATAGGGCGATGATCATAGCATTTTGTTTGTTTCACGTGAAACAAAAGATCAACAATTCCTAGAAAAACAAAGGTTTGATTTCTAAGTAATTGATTTAATTGATGAAATAAGCATTCCAGGCTGACTTCAATATCAGCACGCTAACAATGACCAAAAAGGCCTTTCTGACGAAAGCACTACCGTGTTTAATTGCAAGCCGGCTGCCGAACTGACTGCCGGCAATGTTGGCAATCATCATGACAAAACCAAGCGTCCAATTAATTTGACCCAGGCTAGCCAACATCAAAATAGCTGCTAGGTTGGTTGCTACGTTTACCAATTTTGTTGCCGCAGAGGCATGGAGAAAATCAAAACCAAAAAAGCGCACAAAACCAAACAATAAAAAGCTACCGGTACCGGGACCAAAGAAGCCGTCATAAAAACCAATTGTTAAGCCAAGAATTACACCCTTGAGTTGTTGAAAACGCCCAAGAATTTTCGGCGCATGCGCCTCTCCAAGCGAAGGCTGAAACCAGGTGTACAGAAGCAGGAACAACAAAACGAATGGCAACGCTTTGCGCAAAGGCTCAGCCGGGAAATTGCTCACTGCATTTGCGCCCAAAAGAGAGCCAACAAAACCTGCGACGATTGCTGGCAAAACAATTGCCCAAGGCAAAGAAACATGACCCAAAAATTTACGCGCAGCATTAAAGGTCCCACCAACCGCGGCAACCTTATTCGTCGCCAGCAAAGTTGCAGGTGGAACATTGGGATAAGCAGCAAACAGGGCCGGCACCTGAATCAGGCCGCCGCCTCCGGCTACAGCATCAACCAGCCCAGCAAAGAAAGCCATTGCTAAAAGCAGTGGCCATATGAAAATTGAAAATTCGATGAGAGTCTCTTTTAATTAAATGAGTGCGGCGAAAGCGCCGCACTAAAAATCAAATAATAAAAGGAAAAACAAAAGCTCAGTTTTTGTTTTTATAGTACGCAGCAATTTCACCAACAACGCCACGGCGGAATGCTAAAACACAAATGACAAAAATGAAGCCGGTTGCAATTGTGCTCCATGATCCAATGTTGGCAAGATAGTTTTGCAAACCAACAACAATTCCTGCGCCAACCACTGGGCCCAGAATGGTTCCCATGCCTCCAAGCAAAGTCATCAACACAACCTCGCCGGACATATGCCAGTGAACATCGGTCAGCGTTGCCAATTGGAACACCAAAGATTTCATGGAGCCAGCCAAGCCAGATAATGCGGCCGAAAGCACAAAAGACATCAACTTAAAACGATCAACGTCATAACCCAGGGAAATTGCACGAGGCTCATTCTCACGAATTGCCTTAAGAACCTGACCAAACGGAGAGTGCACAGCGCGCATAATGACGGCAAAACCAAATAAGAAAACTGCCAAAACAAAGTAGTACATCGCGACGTCATCCTTTAGGTCAATCAAGCCAAATAACATGCCGCGGGGGACGCCCTGTATTCCATCTTCGCCACCTGTAAATGGAAGCTGAACAGCTAAAAAGTAAACCATTTGCGAAAGAGCCAAAGTCACCATCGCAAAGTAAATGCCTTGTCTGCGAATGGCCAACGATCCAATTAAGAATCCCAAAACACCAGAGCCAACAACGCCCAACACAATTCCTAACTCAGGGGAGAGGCCCGCTTCTTTGCAGAAGTAGGCGGTGATGTAGGCAGCAGTTCCAAAAAATGCTGCATGACCAAAAGATAGAAGCCCGGTAAAACCCAAAAGCAAATTGAATGCGCACGCAAAAAGGGCGAAGCACAACACCTTCATTGCAAACACGAGATAAATAAAATCTTGGAACGGCAATAACAGGGCAATTAAAACCAAGATGCCGTAAAGCAATTTTGTTTTTGGATTCATGCTTACTTCTCCCGCCCAAACAGTCCAGCAGGACGAATCAAAAGAACAATTGCCATGATCACAAAAATCACAACGCCGGAGGCCTCTGGATAAAAGACCTTAGTCAGGCCCTCAACCAGACCCAAGCCCAAACCAGTAAGGATGGCACCCATGATCGAGCCCATGCCACCAATCACCACCACCGCAAACACAACAATGATGAGGTTGGAACCCATCAACGGGTTCACCTGGAAAATGGGGGCTGCTAATACTCCAGCAAAACCTGCTAGGCCAACGCCATAGGCGTAGGCCAAAGAAATCATCAGCGGAACATTGATACCAAAAGCTTGTAGTAATTTGGGGTTTTCGGTTCCAGCGCGCAAATAGGCACCCAACTTTGTTCTCTCAATCACATACCAGGTTGAGAAACATACCGCCATAGAAATCACCACAACCCATATGCGATACTTTGGCAAGATGATGCCAAGCGACTCTAATGGAATCGCTCCCTGCAATAACTCCGGGGCCGGGTAGCTCTCACCAGAAATTCCATACCAATGACGGAACATGCCCTCAATAATGAGAGCCAAACCAAAAGTCAGCAACAAGCCATATAGGTGATCAAGGTGGTACAGGCGGCGCAACATCGTGCGCTCCAGAATTAAGCCAAATCCCGCCAAAACCAATGGCACAACAATCAGAGCAAACCAATAATTAATGGTTAGGTCAGGGAACCCAAGCCATTGGCTAATCTGGGTTAAACCAATCCAGGCAATAAAAGCGCCCATAGTGTACTGAGCACCATGCGCAAAATTAATGATGTTGAGAAGGCCAAAAATAATGGCCAATCCCAAACTCAATATGGCGTAGAACGAGCCATTAATAAGCCCCACCAAGAGCTGGGCTACCAGCCCTTGAGGGGTAATTCCGAGAAGTTCAAACATTCTTGATTTCTATTTATTACTTGTTAACTAACTTGCACTTCGATTGTGAAAGCGGCAAAGTAGCTTCTGCAGCAGGAATGGTTGCACGAACATAGTAGTAATCCCATGGGCTCTTAGAGTCAGCCGGCTTCTTCACTTCTAACAAATACATGTCATGCTCAAACTTACCATCGGCACGAATCTTGCCTTTGAAAAGACCATCATCGATGTTTGTAGACTTTAATGCCTTCATCACAGCTTGAGTGTCATCGGTACCTGCTTTTTGTACTGCATTTAAATAAGCAAGAACAGATGAGTAAACGCCAGCCTGAACCATTGTTGGCATACGCTTATGCTGCAAGATGAAGCGCTTTGAAAATGCGCGGGTCTTGTCATCTTTATCCCAATAGAAACCTTCTGTGAGGTACATGCCTTGTGCAGTGGGTAGACCCAAAGAATGCACGTCGGAGATAAACATCAATAAAGGAACAACGGTTTGTTTTTTGTTGATACCAAACTCAGAGGCTTGCTTAACGGTGTTAATGGTATCTTGGCCTGCATTTGCCAAAGCAACCACATCTGCGCCACTAGCCTGCGCTTTTAAAAGATAGGAAGAGAAATCGCTATTGGGGAATGGGTGTTTGCTGGTGCCTAAAACTTTACCGCCGTTAGCGGTCACAACAGCAGTGGCATCTTTTTCAAGGGCTGCACCGAAAGCATAGTCAGCGGTAATGAAGTACCAGTTCTTTTTGCCCTGCTTTACTACTGCCTTACCCGTGCCATTTGAAAGGGCGTAAGTGTCATAAGTCCAATGCACGTTGTTGGCAGTACATTTTTCATTAGTAATTGCAACTGATCCAGCGCCGGAAACCAAAGTAATCTTGTTCTTTTGCTCGGCAACCTCCATTACAGCCAAGGCAACGTTGGTGGAAACTAATTCAACAATTACATCAACGCCGTCTTTGTCATACCATTCACGCGCTTTGTTGGCGGCAATGTCAGCTTTGTTCTGGTGGTCAGCGCTTACGAGCTCAATCTTCTTTCCAATAACGGTGCCGTCTTTTGAGAAATCAGCAATCGCCATTTTTGCCGCAATCACTGCGCCCGGGCCCGCCAAGTCGGAATAGACTCCGGAAAGGTCAGTTAAGACGCCAATCTTTACAACATCGCCACTTACTTTTGATCCGCTTTGTGCAAACACTGGGTTTGAACCAAACATGGTCGCCGCAACCAGACACGCGGTTATTTGCTTTAACTTCATTACCGTCTCCTATAGAAATCCACTAAACACCAAGATACTCATTTAATAAAGTTGCTTTTTCGGCAAGCTCGCTTTGTTGCACCACCTCAACCACGTTTCCATGCTCAACTACATAATGACGATCAGCTAAGGGCGCAGCAAAGTGGAAGTTTTGCTCAACCAACACAATCGTGAAGCCTTTGTTGCGCAAACTGGTAACAACCTCTCCAAGCTTTTGCACAATCACGGGCGCCAACCCCTCAGTAATCTCATCCAATAACAATAGCTTTGCGCCGGTTCTCAGAATTCGCGCCATCGCTAGCATTTGCTGCTCACCACCAGATAGGCGGGTACCAGGGCTGTTTCTTCTTTCATAAAGGTTTGGAAACATTTCATAAATCTCATCCAAACCCATGCCGCCGGGCGCAATCTCTGGCAAAAGTAAAAGGTTTTCCTCTGTACTCAAGCTAGCAAAAATTCCTCTTTCCTCTGGGCAAAAACCAACCCCCAAACGAGCAATCTTATAAGTGGGCATGGAGATAGTTTCCGCCCCATAGACCTCTACAGAACCAGTTCTTTTACTAGTTAATCCTAAGATGGTCTTCAGAATGGTGCTTCTACCGGCGCCATTTCTTCCAAGTAAAGTAACAACCTCGCCATCACGCACAGCAAAATTCACGCCATGCAAAATGTGAGATTCGCCATACCAAGACTCTAAATTTTTAACCTCTAGCGCCATGGTGCTCATAGGTTGTCTCCCCCATGGCTACCCATATAAGCCTCAACAACCAGTGGGTTGTTTGAAACCTCATGATAAGAACCCTCAGCCAGCACGGAGCCACGCTGTAAAACGGTAATACGATCTGCAATTGAAGAAACCACCTTCATATTGTGCTCAACCATCAGAATAGTGCGGCCCTTGGCCACACGATCAATCAACTCTGTTACGCGCTCAACATCTTCGTGGCCCATTCCCTGGGTGGGTTCATCCAAAAGCATTAACTCTGGCTCCATAGCTAAAGTTGTTGCAATTTCAAGCGCCCTTTTACGGCCATAAGCTAGATTGAGAGTTTCCTCGTCGGCAAAACCTTCCAAACCAACCTCATGTAGAAGCTCTAGTGCGCGCTCATTAAGCACATTTAAAGAGTTTCCAGACTTCCAGAAGTGAAACTCCGTACCCAATCCTCGCTGCAGTGCAACACGAACATTTTCAATAACCGTTAAATGTGGAAAAACAGCGGAAATCTGAAAGGAGCGAATAATGCCCCGTCTTGCAATTTGTGCGGGGGCCTCTTTGGTGATATCAAAACCGTTAAATAAGATTTGACCGCTGCTGGGCTCTAAAAACTTAGTCAGCAAATTGAAGCAAGTCGTCTTGCCGGCTCCATTAGGCCCAATCAAAGCGTGGATGGTTCCCCGAGCGACATCTAGGTTCACATCAGTGACCGCAGAAAATCCCTTAAAGGATTTTCCCAGTCCGATTGTTTTTAATATTGTTTCTTGCAATGTCATACCCTCTACCCCCTACTTGGGAGCAAGAATACGAGGATACCCGAAGATGGCATGGGTTTATATAGCAATTACCCTAAACAATTAAAGCGGTAGCGCTAAAAATTTTTTAGGAAAGTTTTTGAAATTGCTGAATTGCTGAACGAGCTAATTCGTCTAAGACGTCAACCGGAACCCTTTGGGCGCCCTGCACAATCATTAACGCATATGGTTTAGCGAGGGCCGAAGCTTCAGGGCAGAGCCGCAACTCATCACCCTCTGATGGGGACTGACTGCGCCAGTAGTTGATGGCAGCCTCTAGCTCTTGGATTGTTACAAACAACATGAAAATTATTTTTACTTATCTTTAGTTGCAAGCATAGTGCCACGGCATTTTTTTGCACCACAACGGCACTCGTAATCTTTTTTCATTTGCTTCGTAATTTTCCCCTCAATATCGAGTGAGTAGTCGTAAAACAACTCTTCACCAACTTTAAGGGCGCGCTTTGCATAAATAAATACTCGCGGCTCACCACCAAAACTATCTTCGCGGGTTTCGCAAATGGGTTTACACGAGTGATTGATCCAACGTGCAGCATTGCCGCCGTATTTCGCATCAATCACACGACCATCTTCCAATGAAAAGTAAAAGGTGTGATTAGGATCTTTAGGGTCGTGTGGGTGGCGCTTCTCAGCAAGCTTCCAACTAATGCGCTCGCCCTTATATTCAATGATTGCTTGACCCTTTTTAATGGGCTTAGCAACAAAGACCCCTTTTCCATGGATAGGCGAAGACTTCACAACAATAGAAGATCGGTCCACCTTAGGTGGTTTTAATTTTTTGGATGTCATAAATTAAACGTCTAGGTTGCGGGCAATAAGGGCATTTTTTTCAATAAATGCGCGACGAGGTTCAACCTCATCTCCCATAAGTGTAGTAAAGACCTGGTCTGCGGCAATCGCATCTTCAATCTTTACCTGCAAGAGTGTTCTAGAGCTAGCATCCATAGTGGTTTCCCACAGCTGTGAAGGGTTCATCTCACCAAGACCCTTATAGCGCTGACGACTCAATACGCGCTCTGCCTCAGACAACAACCAAGCAAAGGCGGCCCTAAAGTCGCCAATCGTTTGCTCTTTTTGGTTTTTATCAGGGTCGCCACGACGAACCTTGGAGCCCGCCACAACCTTACCCGACAAAACAGCGGCAGCATTTGCGAGGCTTTGGTAATCATCGCCATGAACAAAGTCAGAGTTAATGGAGGAGAGTTTCAAGTTTCCATGAATACGGCGCGATAACAACAAGCGGAAGCGCTCAGTACGGTCTTCTTTTTGAACAATAATTTCTGGTGGCAAAGCTAAAGGATTCAAAGAGTCCGCAAGTGCTTGCCTTAAACGATCAGCAGACTCATTTGCTGATTTTTCTGTATCCAGATTTAATGGTGTTCCTGAAGCAATTGCTCGCAGAGCATCTTCATCAATGGTGCGAGACAAGCGGTCAACAATCGACTGAATCACTTGGTAGTGTTTAGCCAACTCATTAAGTGCTTCGCCCTCAACAATTTCACCTGCTGGTGTTTGTAGAGAGGCGGTTTCTAGTGCGATTTTTAATAACAACTGATTTAGCTCGTTGTCGTCTTTAATGTACCGCTCATTCTTACCAAACTTTACTTTGTAAAGCGGTGGTTGAGCAATATAGATATGACCGCGCTCGATCAACTCAGGCATCTGCCTATAGAAGAAAGTTAACAACAGCGTGCGGATGTGACTACCGTCAACGTCTGCGTCGGTCATGATAATGATGCGGTGATAGCGTAATTTATCTGCCTTATATTCTTCGATCCCGATACCGGTGCCCAGAACGGTAATTAAAGTAACCACCTCTTGGCTAGCAAGCATTTTGTCAAAGCGAGCCTTTTCAACGTTGAGGATTTTTCCTTTTAAAGGAAGAATTGCTTGGAAGCGACGATCACGCCCCTGTTTCGCAGAGCCTCCTGCAGAGTCTCCCTCGACAATAAAGAGTTCAGATTTTGTTGGGTCTTTTTCTTGGCAGTCAGCTAACTTGCCGGGCAGTCCAAGTCCATCCAACACACCCTTACGTCTGGTCATATCGCGCGCTTTGCGTGCGGCTTCGCGAGCACGGGCGGCGTCAACAATCTTGCCGCACAGGATCTTGGCATCCGCAGGACGCTCTTGAAGATATGCGCTCAAAGCTTCGGCAACAATTTCTTCAACTGGCCCACGTACCTCGCTGGAAACTAACTTGTCTTTTGTTTGGCTAGAGAATTTTGGTTCTGGGACCTTCACCGACAAAACGCAGGCCAAGCCCTCGCGCATATCATCACCAGAAATTTCTACTTTTGCTTTCTTGGCAACTTCATGCTCATCAATGTATTTATTAATGACACGCGTCATTGCAGCACGCAAGCCGGTCAAGTGTGTTCCACCATCCCGCTGCGGAATATTGTTAGTAAAACAAAGTACTTGCTCACTAAAACTGTCATTCCATTGCATAGATACTTCAGCAGTGATTTGACCGCCTAGGTCTGAAGGGCGATTACCTTCAGCATAAAAAATGTTGGGGTGCAGTACATTTTTAGTTTGATTGATGTATTCAACAAACCCCTTTACACCGCCAGAGAAAGCAAAATCCTCTTCTTGACCGGTACGTTGATCAATCAGTTTAATGTGAACGCCGTTGTTTAAGAATGAGAGCTCGCGAATACGCTTAACTAAAATTTCATAATGAAACTCAACATTTCCAAAAATTGTCTCGTCGGCCAAAAAGTGAACTTCAGTTCCCGATAGCTCAGTGTCGCCGGTAACAGTGATTGGAGAAACTAAAACGCCATTCTCATTAACAATATTGCGATTTTGAATAACGCCGCGTGCAAACTCCATGTAATGAGCTTTGCCATCACGACGAATGGTTAGCTTTAACCATTTAGATAGCGCATTTACACAGCTAACACCCACACCATGTAGACCGCCAGAAACTTTGTAACTATTTTGATCGAACTTACCGCCTGCATGTAGCTCGGTCATAACAATTTCAGCGGCACTGCGTTTCGGCTCATGCTTATCGTCGTATTTAATCCCTGTTGGGACACCACGACCATTATCGACAATAGAAATAGAGTTATCAGTTTGGATAACGACTGTGATTTCAGAACAATAGCCAGCCAAGGCTTCGTCAATAGAGTTATCTAAAACTTCAAATACAAGGTGGTGCAGCCCTGTGCCATCGGATGTGTCTCCGATATACATACCAGGACGTTTACGAACAGCCTCAAGACCCTCTAGGATTTGAATCGATGCAGCGCCGTACTGCTCTACTACTTTTTTTTCTTCAGTCATTTTTTTCTAAGTTAAATACGCATTGGCATCACAACATACTTAAAGCTCTCTGAGCCAGGCAGAGTAATCACAGCACTGCTATTTGCATCACCTAAGCTAATTTGAATCTTTTCGCTCTTTAGGTTTGATAAAACATCCAACAAATAGCTAACGTTAAATCCAATTTCTACCGCATCACCAGCATACTCAGTCTCAATCTCCTCTTGAGCCTCTTCTTGCTCAGCATTGGTTGATTGGATTGTTATGCGGTTTGGAGAAAGAGAGAAACGGACGCCCTTAAATTTGTCTGTTGTCAAAATAGCAGCACGCTGGAGTGCTGATTGAAGGGCATCACGACCAACTACGAGTGAGTTTTTATGCCCCTTCGGAATCACCCTTTGGAAATCTGGGAACTTACCCTCAACTAATTTCGAAATTAACTCAATATCACCAAACGCAAACTTCACTTGATTAGCTGTCAAGCTAATTTCTAAGGATTCATCAGAGTCCTCGAGTAAATGTTGACACTCCAAAATTGTTTTACGAGGAATAATGATTTCTTGTTTTTGACCAGAGCCTGATGGGGCTTCTGCAAGCTCAACCTGAGAGTAAGCAAGGCGGTGGCCATCTGTTGCCACCGCAACCACCTCTTTACCCTCAATTACCAACAACATCCCATTTAAGTAATAACGAATATCTTGTTGTGCCATTGAAAAATGTACTTGGCTAATGAGTTGACGAAAACTCTTTTGTGACATCTTCCAAGCAGCGGTTACCTCACCCACACTTTGCATCACTGGAAACTCAGTTGCAGAAAGTGTTTGCAAAGAGAAGCGGCTTTTGCCACTTTGAACAACCATCTTGTTATCTTTAAGATTTAAAGATACCGGACCCTCTGGCAATGCACGCAAAATATCCAAAAGTTTTCTAGCGGCAACAGTTGTTGTTACATCTTCTGTACCAACACCAAAATTGGCGTTTGTTGTAATTTGAATTTCAATATCAGTGGAGATGAATGAAACTTTTTCTCCAACTTTTTTAAATAAGAGATTTGCCAAAATTGGCAGCGTGTGTCTGCGTTCAACAATTCCACTAACAACCTGAAGTGGTTTTAGTAGGCTATCGCGAGAAGTGTTAACGAGTTGCATTGCTTTTAAATCCTTGTATATATCTTAGTAGTAATAGTAATAAGGGTTCGAAATTCCGTGGATAAGTCAAAAACCCCTTATAAAACAACACATTGAAGACTAAAAAACCTGTGGAAAACTCTTGTATAAGCACTGCATAAAAAGGGGATAACTTTTTATCAACACCCTATTTTTGCATGAAGCTGAACCTTTCCACAATTTATCCACATCCAATCCCCAAACTTATCCCTAGGGTTGTCCACAACCTTATCCACAAGCAAAAAACTACGCCTTTAAGGTTTGCTCAATAACGTGAATCTCATGGTTTAGCTGCCCATCATGTGCCCGCTCATCTGCAATCTTGCGAACAGCGTGCAGGACGGTTGTGTGGTCCCTACCGCCAAATAATTCACCAATCTCCGGCAAGCTTTTTTGTGTCAATTCTTTAGCCATAAACATTGCAATTTGACGGGGCCGAGCAATATTAGCCGGGCGCCTTTTGGAGTACATGTCTGCAACCTTAATGCTATAGAAATCAGCAACCGCTTTTTGAATGTTTTCGACAGAAATTTGACGATTTTGAATAGAAAGCAGGTCTTTTAGGGCTGTTCTGGCCACCTCAATCGTGACTTCGCGACCATGGAATCGAACAAACGCCAAAATCTTTCTCAAAGCCCCCTCTAGCTCCCGAACGTTTGAGCGTAAGTGTTTGGCCACAAAAAATGCAACGTCCTCACTCATGGGGATGCCTTCACTAATTGCCTTTTTCATCAAAATAGCGACACGCATTTCTAGTTCTGGCGGCTCAATGGCAACCGTTAGCCCAGAATCAAAGCGGGAAATAAGGCGATCATCAATACCCGCCATTTCCTTGGGGTAGGTATCGCTAGTAATAATGACTTGGGCTTTGTTGCTTAATAAAGCCTCAAAAGCGTAGAAAAACTCTTCCTGAGTCCTGGATTTGCCGCTAAAAAACTGAATATCATCAATAAGTAAGAGGTCTAAGGAGTGGTAGTAGCGCTTAAAGCGGTCAAACGCCTTTTGTTGGTATGCGCGGACCACATCTGAAACATACTGTTCGGCGTGGATATAGCGAATACGGGCGTTTGGCTTCTCTTTTAAGAGGTGGTTGCCAATCGCATGAATTAAATGGGTCTTACCCAGACCTACCCCACCATATAAGAACATGGGGTTGTAAGAGGTTCCAGGGTTATGCGCCACCTGAATCGACGCTGCCCTAGCAAGTTGATTGGCTTTGCCAGTAACAAACGTTTCAAAAGTAAGGTTCGGGTTGAGTTTTGAGTGATCTTCAATCTCAAAAGCACTCTCTTCTACCAATATGTTTGGTTCCGGTGTCTCCACAGAAACATTTTTTTCTATGGGCTCTTCCAGTGATACAGGGGGTGCGGTATTGGTTGTGCCACCCTCGACAGAGAGTGTAAAACCGACATTAATGGGGCGCCCAAAATACTGGGAGGCCAGCTCTTGGAATCGGTCGGCAAATGTCTTTTTGGTCCAGTCCAACTTAAATCGATTGGGGGCTCCAATTGTTAGTGAGTCATCACTTTCAATAAAAGATAATAAAGTAAGGGGTTGAATCCATGTTTTAAACTGTTGGGGCGACAGTTCGCGGGATAAAATGCCGATAGCATCATCCCAGAACCCCAGTGGGCTAATTGAATTCAAGGCGGGAGGATTGTGTAAGTTGCTCATATTTTTGGAGGATCCATTGTAGCGATGCTGCAAAGTTATCCACAAGTAACAAAAACGTGGAAAAGCTGTGGATAACTTGTGAATAATAGAAAAATCTCTATTTAAATTAAAGATTTAAGAGAAATTTAAATAAAAATAGAGAAAAACACCTACATATTCATCAAGATGGATTGACCTTTTGCTCTGCAACAAGGAAAATACTTGGTTTTCCAGGGATCGAACATGAAAAGAACTTACCAACCCTCAGTAACCCGTCGCAAGCGTACACACGGTTTCCGTATTCGCATGAAAACCAAAAGCGGACGCGCAGTTTTAAATGCTCGTCGTGCAAAAGGCCGCAAGCGTTTGGCTGTGTAATTTAGCCATTGAATAGCGCAAAGATTTCTGAATTACTAAAAACACGCCCCAAGACAAGTTTGTATTGGGGCGTGTATGTTGCATCCACTCAAGAGGGCGTTAAACCCGACTTGGGGGTTGCGGTAGCAAAGAAGCTAGCCAAAAGAGCGGTTGATCGAAACCGCCTAAAGCGGATGATTCGCGAATTGGTTTGGACGGCTCAAGACAGTACATTAAGCAAAGATGTTGTGGTTAAGCTCAAAAAACCAATTGGTCGCGAAACTCGAGGCAGACTCAGAAACAAAGAAAAAGAAATTTTGCGCTCTCAAATTTCAGGGCTGCTTTAGGTGCGAGCTTTAAATAGTGCGGCAATTAAGTTGGTAAAAATATATCAACTCGCTTTAAGCCCGTATTTAGGAATGCACTGCAAGTATGTGCCCAGCTGTTCGCAATATGCATGTGACTGCTTTAGTCACTACGGATTTATTAAAAGCTTTGGTCTTACGGTGTGGCGTATTTTGCGCTGCAACCCTTTGTCACACGGCGGTTATGATCCTGCTGTAAAAGATACAAAACACCAACTTAAGTGAATGTAAATGGACTTTAAAAAAACAATTCTTTGGGCAGTATTCTCGATGTCGGGTCTCATGCTCTACAACAATTGGCAGGTTCATGAGGGCAAACCATCCTTGTTTGGTGGATCCCCAGCCGTTGTTGCTTCGTCAAACGATAAGTCGACACCGCCCAAGGTTGATACCCCGGCGGCAATAGCAGGCACACCCATTACCCAGGCGCCCAACTCCAAAGCAATAACGGGCGAGAGTGCTGAAAAATTTGTTTTGTCTAACGAACTTCTTTCATTGGAGATAAGTTCTGCGGGCGCAAACGTCGTTGGTGCGAAATTATTAAAAGAACTAACCGCAGATCAAAAACCAGTAGAAATTTTCCAACATACGCCTACCCACACCTATGTAGCTCGCTCAGGTTTGGTGGCTGTTGGTAATGTGGATTTGCCAAACCATACAAGCACATTTAAGCTTGATCGCTCAGGCAAAGATGGGTCTGGCAGACCATTCTTGGTTCTTTCCGCCGAGCGTAACGGTGTGAAACTAGAAAAAACATTTCTCCTTAATCCTCAGAGTTACGATGTTTATGTTGGACATCGGGTTACACAGGTGGCAGCAAATGGTGCCCCACTGAGTTTGTATACAGAGATTGTGCGAGATGGCTCCCAGGAGCAAAAAATAGGACCTTTTGGAGGCGCTTTTTCTGCAAGCACTTTTACTGGGCCAGCAATTTATACCGATGGGAATAAGTTTAAAAAAGTCCCATTTACAGATATAGAGAAAAATAAATTTACTGCACCCGCACAGATATCGGCCGGACAGCCCGGCTGGGTTGCTATGGTTCAACATTACTTTGCTAGTGCATGGATTCCAGATGACAAATTGCCGCGAGACATTTATTCAGGAAGAATCGATAGCGATTTGTACCGAGTTGGAATGCAGACACAATTAGGCGCAATTCCAACTGGAACCACATTAATCGCCAATGCGCAGTTATTTGTTGGCCCCCAAGAAGAGCGCATGCTTGAAACCATAGCCCCTGGACTTGAGCTTCTTAAAGACTATGGTTATCTAACTATTCTGGCCAAACCTATTTTTTGGTTGCTAGAGCATATTCACAATATTGCTGGCAACTGGGGTTGGTCCATCATCCTGTTGACCATCTTAATTAAGTTGGTCTTCTTCCCCCTATCTGCTGCAAGTTATAAGTCGATGGCTCGCATGAAGGAAGTGCAGCCACGCTTGGCGGCCATGAAGGAGCAGTACAAGGGCGAACCTCAAAAGCTTAATCAAGCCATGATGGAGATGTATCGCAAAGAAAAGATTAACCCACTGGGTGGATGTTTACCAGTTGTGATTCAGATCCCCGTGTTTATTTCTTTGTATTGGGTTCTATTGTCATCAGTTGAGATGCGCGGCGCACCATGGGTGTTGTGGATTCACGACCTCTCAGTGCCTGATCCGTATTACATTCTGCCAGTCATCATGGCTGTCTCGATGTTTGTGCAAACGAAGTTGAACCCAACGCCTCCAGATCCAATTCAGGCGAAGGTGATGATGTACATGCCAATCGCCTTTTCAATCATGTTCTTTTTCTTCCCTGCGGGCCTGGTGTTGTATTGGGTCACCAACAATATTCTGTCCATTACTCAACAATGGCAGATTAATCGGATATTTGGAAAAAAGCCCGCTAAGTAATTTAAGCGCGGCACAACTCGCCTGTAATAAATAGACAGCAATGATGACAAGAAAATTGCCCATCATTGCTGTTGCAACCGCGCCAGGCAAGGCGGGCGTTGGGGTTATTCGCATTAGCGGAAAACATTTAAGCACCCTGACGCGCACCCTTTTTCAAAAAAATCTTTCCCCAAGACAAGCAAACTTATTAACGCTCTGCGATGAGAATGGCCAAGCCATTGATCAGCTCATTGCAATTTATTTTGTTGGGCCAGCCTCCTTTACGGGTGAAGATGTTTTAGAGCTTCAGTGTCATGGTGGACCACAACTTCTTGAGCTGGTGATGAAGCGCTGTCTTGAGCTCGGCAAAAACGAGGGGCTTGTCATTGCAGAGCCAGGCGAATTTACCCTGCGCGCCTATCTCAACAACAAGATTGATTTAACCCAGGCTGAGGCTATTGCAGATTTAATTGATGCGCAAAGCGAGGCGGCTGTTCGCGGCGCAGCTCGCTCTTTGCAGGGTGCTTTTTCTGACGACATTAACAATCTCATTGAAGAAATTACCCAACTCAGAATTTTGGTTGAGTCAACCTTAGATTTCCCAGAAGAAGAAATTGAGTTTCTAGAAAACGCTCAGGCGCGTCAGCGCTTAACCGCCGTTAAAGAAAAGTTACAGGCTTTACGTGCCGGCGCAAAGCAGGGAAAAATCTTGCGCGACGGAATTCAGCTGGTATTGGCTGGTGCGCCGAATGTGGGAAAAAGCTCTTTGCTGAATCGATTGGCCGGTGAAGAGGTGGCTATTGTTACCCCCATTGCTGGGACAACCCGAGACCGGGTTAAAGAAAGCATCACCATTGACGGTGTGCCCATGCATATTATTGATACAGCCGGTCTGCGCGAAACAACGGATGTTGTAGAGGCAAAAGGTATTGAAAGATCCTGGGATGCCATTCGTTTGGCAGACGTAGTGATTTTTTTGACTGATGCTCAGTCGCCCCCCCAACAGGACGACCTAAAAACCCAGATTTTGAGGGAATTACCACCCAAATGCGCTGTGCTTGAGCTTGTGAATAAGGCTGATTTGCTCCAAGAATCATCAAAAACTGCGTCCAGAGAATCTTTGCTGATTTCCGCCAAAACCGGAGAGGGAATAGAGGCGCTAAAACAGAAGATTTTGGAGCTTGTGGGCTGGGCTGGACCCCAGGAGGGTGCCATTTTGGCTCGTAGAAGACATTTGGACTGCATAGAGCGTGCAGCCGAACATATTGAAAAATCAGAAGAATTCGCTGCAAATGGCAACAATTCTCTCGAATTATTTGCAGAAGAGCTCTCTTTGGCCCAAAGACATTTGGGTGAAGTTACTGGAAAACTGCTTCCAGACGACCTTTTGGGAAAAATCTTCAGCCAGTTCTGTATTGGCAAGTAAAGGGTTTGTGCTGTGTCTGGCCCACACAGCAAATGTAACCAAAATGTTAAAATCATCGGATTAAAAAATTTAATCTTCACAGGAAACCATATGACTTCAACTACCAGCGGCCAGATTAATGTGAATGCGCCGGCTTACGTAAAAAACAAGCGTTTAATTGAATGGGTTGGCGAAGTGGCAGCTCTTACCAAGCCTGACGCCATTCGTTGGTGTGATGGCTCACAAGCTGAATACGACGAATTGTGCGAGTTGTTGGTGAGTGCTGGTGTATTTAAGCGCCTTAACCCTGCTAAGCGTAAAAACTCATTTTTAGCTTTGTCTGATCCTGAAGATGTGGCGCGTGTCGAAGACCGCACCTTTATCTGCTCAGCAAAGAAAGAAGATGCCGGCCCAACCAATAATTGGGTAGAGCCAAGCGAAATGCGAGCAACATTGAATCCATTATTTGATGGTTGTATGCGCGGTAGAACCATGTATGTGGTGCCCTTCTCTATGGGCCCAATTGGTTCACCAATCGCACACATTGGTGTTGAGCTATCCGATAGCCCTTATGTAGCGATCAACATGAAGTTGATGACTCGCATGGGTAAAGCGGTAATCGATCAGCTTGGTGCTGACGGCGAGTTTGTTCCTTGTGTTCATACGGTTGGCAAGCCTTTGGCTGCTGGCGAAAAAGATGTTGCATGGCCAAACAACAAAAACAAATACATTGTTCACTACCCAGAAACACGTGAGATTTGGTCTTTCGGTTCAGGCTACGGCGGCAATGCATTGTTAGGTAAAAAATGTTTTGCATTACGCATTGCCTCCAATATGGGTCGCGATCAAGGTTGGTTGGCTGAGCATATGTTGATCTTGGGCGTAACCTCACCCGAAGGTAAGAAATATCACATCGCGGCTGCATTCCCTTCTGCATGTGGCAAAACCAACTTCTCCATGATGATTCCTCCAAAGGGATTCGAGGGTTGGAAAGTTACCACTATTGGTGATGACATTGCTTGGATTAAGCCACGCAAAGATGCTGTTACTGGCAAAACCCGTTTGTTTGCGATTAACCCAGAGTCTGGGTACTTCGGCGTTGCTCCTGGAACAAACCGTCAAACAAACCAAAATTGTATCGACTCTCTCAATCAGGATGTGATCTTTACAAACGTTGGTTTGACAGATGACGGCGATGTTTGGTGGGAAGGTTTGACAGAAACTCCACCAGCACATTTGATCGACTGGCAAGGCAAGGATTGGACCCCGGCTGACGGCGCTGCTGGCCGCAAAGCTGCGCATCCAAACTCACGCTTTACTGTTGCTGCAACGAACAACCCAGCGGTTGATCCAAATTGGGATGATCCAGCTGGAGTTCCTATTGATGCCTTCTTGTTTGGTGGTCGTCGTTCAAATACGGTTCCTTTGGTTAGTGAGGCGCGTGATTGGGTTGAGGGCGTTTACATGGCTGCAACATTGGGCTCTGAAACCACCGCAGCAATTACAGGTCAAATTGGCGTTGTACGTCGCGACCCATTTGCAATGATTGCATTTGCTGGTTACAACATGAGCGACTACTTCCAACATTGGCTCAATATTGGTAAGAAGCTCGAAGCTGAAGGCGCAGTATTGCCGAAGATTTATTGCGTGAACTGGTTCCGCAAAGATGAGAATGGCAAGTTTGTATGGCCAGGCTTCGGTGAAAACATGCGCGTTCTTTCTTGGATTTTGGGTCGCGCAGAAGGCAAGGCAAGCGGTAAAGAAACTCCGTTTGGTATTACCCCAGAGTACGCCGATATGCATTGGGGTGGTCTCGACTATTCCGCAGAAAAGTTCACTAAAGCGATCACCGTTGGAATTGATGATTGGAAGAATGAGCTTAAGCTGCACACAGAATTGTTCGAGCATCTTGGCGATCGCTTGCCAAAAGAGATGAAAGAAACTCGCTCCAAGATCGAACAACGCCTGAATGCTTAAGCTTCATAAGCTCATAGAAGCATCAATCGTTTTATCAATACTTAATCAATGACCAAACCCCAACACCATGAAATAGTGGTGATTGGGGCAGGCATTTGTGGGGCAACCATTGCAAATGAGTTGCTTGAGCGTGGCAAAGCTGTTTGTATTATTGACACCGCTCCCTCCCCGGCCGCCGCCTGTTCAAGCCATGCTTATGCCATTGCACATCCGCATATTGGCAAAGGCGCCCCTCGTTTATTGCGACTTACGCGTATTGCATTTTTGCTTGCAGAGGCTCGCTGGAAACATGTCTGGCGACAGCACGGGATATTTCAGCCGACCAAAAAAGATAGGGTTTTTGATCGCGCCGAAACAATAGAACATCTTCGCGCATTGGATCTTGATGAAGATATGGCGATTGCTATGGATGCCCAAGAAGCTAAAAAACTTTGTGGAATTGAGCAAAGCGGTGTTTGGTTGCCGCGCGGCGCCGGCTTAAATTTACACGAAACAAGCAAAGAGTTATTACAAGAACATCAGCGATTAACTTGTATTTGGAATACGCGCATCGCGCGTTTAGAAAAGCTTGGCAATCAGTGGCATTTATTTGATGCCTCAAACAAATTGATTGTGACTGCAGACCAGATTGTAGTAGCCTGCGCTATGGAGGCCAAGGCCCTCATGAATAGTGTCGGTATTCGTTTGCCTTTAAGGCCCGTGCGCGGCCAACTCAGTATTTTCAAGGTGCAGGAAGGCGACCCTTGGGTCAAAAAATTACCTCGGGTTGGCATTTCTGGAGATGGCTATTGCTTGCCCGCTAAGCAATTTGAAGATGGCAGCTATCAATGGATTGTGGGGTCTAGTTTTGATGAGGGTGAGGATGATCTCTCACCAACAGAAACGAGTGATGACTTCAATCGTGAGCAAGCCAAGCGTTTAGTAGATTATGAAGAAGGCAATCTTGCTTCGTTAATGAAATCTGGAGAGTTTGTGGGCATTCGTTGTGTTGCCGGCGATCGTTTGCCTATCATTGGCGCACTTCCTCAGCGCCCAGGAATATTTTTAGCTACTGCCTTGGGGTCGAGAGGAATTTTGTGGTCCGCTCTAGCGGCTAAGCTGATTACAGCTCAACTGCTAGAGGATGATTTTGCTTTGCTTGCGCGCTTAGGTTTTGCTTCAGACTTAGTCGCTGCACTTGCGCCCGCTCGTTTCTTTGCAGGAGCGGCGCCTTCAGCCTTAGGTGCTTTGGCCTCAAATTCAAAACCAATTTTGCCAGCAGAATCTAGCGCTAAATAGGCCTTAAAGCCACGCCCAGTGCGGTTCGACTTAAAGTTGGTTAGAAGATCTGTTTTGCCCTCTTTCAGCAATTTCTGAACCTGTTCTGGTGAGACCTCTTGTTGCAGCACTACTTTTCCGGTTTTGAAATCACATGATTTATTGGGGCCAGTATTGTTTTCGCAAACGTAACGCATGCCATCTTCATATACTGCGCCTGAACATTTTGGACAAACGCCTAGCGCCAGACGGCCCGTGAAATCGACAGCTTCAGTCTCATCATCTTGAGTGTTGCCAAAATCAAACTCAAGTTTGAAACCCGCATTTGGATAATCTTTGTCATCCTCCGGAATTTCGCTTAATTTAATAATGGCTGCAAATGGGCGCCCCATTTTGCTGCGGAAGCCTTGCAGCGGTCCAATGGTTTTTTCACGCAACAACTCTTCAACTTCTGGATATTCAAATGCGCGTCCACCAGGCGTTTTGCTGATCGTAAAGCCACACTTTTCACAGGCAAAACGACGATAGTTTTCTTTTACCGGACCCTTACAGTGTGGGCACGGCGTAGTCATGGTGGCATAGTCGCCTGGAATGGTATCGCTATCGTATTCTTTGGCGCGCTTGACGATACGCTGAGTCATTTGTGCGATCTCTTGCATGAAAGTATCGCGATTCATCTTGCCCTGCTCGATGAGAGAAAGTTTGTTCTCCCAGCTACCAGTGAGATCGGGGCGAGTTAACTCTTCAACATCTAAGCCGCGCAACAAAGTCATCAATTGGAATGCTTTTGCAGTTGGAATCAGCTCACGAGCTTCGCGCACCATGTATTTTTCAGCAAGCAGGCCTTCGATGATGGCAGCCCGAGTTGCTGGTGTACCCAATCCCTTTTCAGCCATCGCTTCGCGCATATCATCATCATCAACCCACTTACCCGCACTTTCCATTGCGGAAAGTAAGGTTGCTTCTGTATAGCGTGCTGGCGGCTTGGTTTTCAATGGCACTGCTGCAATAGATTCAGTTTGCACTGCTTCACCCTCTTGAACCGGGACTAGCTCATCGTCTGCTTGATTGGATTTGCCGTAAACCGTTAGCCAACCAGGGTTTACAAGCACACGACCTTCGGTTTTAAAGTGGTGTCCGGACGCCTCGGAAATGCGTGTGGTCACGCGGAACTCTGCGGCAGGATAAAACACGGCCAAGAAGCGGCGTACAACCAAGTCGTAGAGCTTGGCTTCGGGCTCGCTTAAAGTTTTAGGCGTTTCTAATGTTGGGATGATCGCAAAGTGATCAGAAATTTTAGAGTTATCAAAAATTCGTTTGTTTGGCTTTACCCAACCATAGCCAGCTTTAGCCTTAGGATCCTTTGGGTCACCCTTCAAAATTTGTTTAGCAAAAGCACGATAGTCTTGCGAATGCTCAGCAAGGTTCTCCATGGTTTGTTTAACGGTATCGAGGTAGTCTTCAGGAAGCGCTTTTGCGTCGGTACGTGGATAGGTTAATACTTTGTGGCGCTCATACAAAGCCTGTGCAAGACCTAATGTATTTTTTGCAGAGAATCCAAAACGCGCGTTCGCTTCACGTTGCAAGCTAGTTAAATCAAATAGCTGAGGAGCAAGCTGTGTAGCAGGCTTGGCTTCTTCAGTCACGCTTGCTTTTTTGCCGCGGCATGCAGCCACAATACTTTGAGCTGCAGCCTCACTCCATAGGCGGTTCTCGCGTGCGTCGGGCTCGGCAGCATCCTTTTTGAATTTAGGGTCAAACCAGCGGCCTTCATACACGCCAGCAGCAGCGATAAATTCAGCCTTCACTTCCCAGTAATCTTTAGAGATGAACTTGCGAATGAGCTCTTCCCTCTCCACCACAATAGAAAGCGTTGGAGTCTGCACACGACCTACAGTCGTTAAGAAGAAGCCGCCGCTCTTGCTATTGAAGGCGGTCATTGCGCGCGTGCCATTGATGCCGACCAGCCAGTCTGCCTCTGAGCGACAACGAGCCGCATCGGCAAGAGGCTTCATGTCTTCATCGCTGCGTAAATTGGTAAAACCTTCGCGAATGGCGGCTGGAGTCATCGATTGCAACCATAAGCGCTGAATAGATTGCGATGCCTTTGCGTGTTGCGCAATTAGGCGGAAAATTAACTCCCCCTCACGTCCCGCGTCACAAGCATTAATGAGCGCAGTAACATCTTTGCGCTTAATGAGCTTTTGTAAAACCTTGAGGCGCGACTCAGTTTTTGCAATCGGACGTAAATCAAAATATGGCGGCACCACCGGCAAGTTGGCAAATGACCATTTGCCACGTTTTACGTCAAATTCTTCGGGGGCGGCAATTTCTAATAAATGGCCAACTGCGGAAGAGATTAGGAATTCATCGCTCTCAAAATAATCCTCATACTTTGTAAAGCCGCCCAAGGCCTTAGCAATGTCATTGGCAACAGAAGGCTTCTCTGCAATGATGAGCGCCTTAGGGTGATCTCCGGCGCTAGCCTTTGGGCTGCTTTTTTTGGTAGTTGCTTTAGTTGCCACGCGTTATGCCTAAATTTGAGCTAGAAATGATGTTTTTTGGGTAAAACGGATGGCCAATTTAACCCAAAATCGGACTTAGCCAATTGCATACCCCTTTTTTATTATTAACCGATAAATTGGGAAAAGTCCAAAAACCGCTATTTTTGGCCAGTTTTGGGCGTGTCGACACTTCCGATTTTCAGATAAAAACCCCTCTTTAGGCTGTTTAAATGGCATTTTTGCTTAAAAACAAAGCTCTTCAAGAACATCATCCGGTCTAAAGACTAGTTTTGCACCTTGCTGAATGAGTAGATGGCAACCGCTAGAATTTGCGTTGTGGATGGGCCCAGGGAGGGCAAAAACCTCTCTTCCAAGCTCTGCGGCCAGGCGAGCAGTGATGAGGGAGCCCGACTTTTCCGCCGCCTCTATAACAACGACACCAAGCGCTAAAGCGGCAATAATGCGATTTCTTCTAGGAAAGTGCCATGCCTTAGGCCCTGACCCCAGAGGTAGCTCAGACACCAATACTCCCTGCTGGCTGATGGCCCGAGATAGCTCGATATTTTGCCGGGGGTAGACGACATCTATGCCGGTTCCTAATATTGCCGCAGTGGAGTGATTGGGCCCAAGCCCAATGGCAGACTCATGGGCGACACTGTCAACCCCTTTTGCTAGGCCAGAAACGATCAAGGCGCCCGCTTTTGATAGCGCTTGGGCAAACAGGCATGCATTTTTTAAACCTTCAGGGCTGGCGTTTCTTGAGCCTACGATCGCAATCATAGGTCTCTTCAGAAGATGAATGTCCCCATATATATAAAGAGAACCTGGGGGATCATATAAATCATGGAGGCGATTTGGGTAATGGGGGCTCTGGCGGTTAATTTGGAGAATGGAATTGGGTGTCGGCGAAGTTTGCATAAATCAATTTTGTTCTTTGGGGGAATTGCGGCAATCAGGACAGACTGATAGCTCTGTTGGATAATTCTTATATGGCTTTGTTATCCGTCCTTTGTTACCCAGACCCGCGCTTGCACAAGGTTGCTAAACCAGTGGAGCAAGTGGACGCTCGTATTAAAAAAATTGTCGCCGATATGGCAGACACTATGTATGAAGCTCCCGGTGTTGGCTTGGCAGCGACTCAGGTGGATATTCATGAGCGCATTGTGGTGATTGACGTGTCTGATGAACAAAATGAACTGATGGTTTTTATCAACCCAGAAATTGTTTGGGCAAGCTCTGAAACAAAATCTTGGCGCGAAGGTTGTTTATCTGTTCCAGAGTTTTATGACGAAGTCGAGAGGCCATCCGAGATTCGAGTGAAGGCACTAGATATTGAGGGTAAAGAATTTGAAATAGAGGCCGATGGTTTATTGGCAGTTTGTTTGCAGCACGAGTTAGACCATTTGCAGGGCAAAGTATTTGTGGAGTATTTATCCATACTCAAAAGAACTCGTATTTCACAAAAAATGAAGAAGCGCGCTAAAGAATTAGTAGGTCAGCGCTAAGCGCCCGAATGAAAATCGTCTTTGCTGGAACTCCTGAGTTTGCTGCGCAAGCGATGCGCGCAATTTACGATGCTGGTCATGAAATTGTGTTGGCTTTAACCCAGCCCGATCGTCGTGCCGGCAGAGGCATGCACCTTCAGGCAAGTCCAGTTAAAGAGTTTGCTTTGCAGAAAAATATTCCTGTGCTCCAACCAGAGACATTGCGGCTCACTAGTTCCGATCCGCAAAAGCAGGCGCAAGCGGTGGCGGCCAATGAGCGCTTATCCTCTATTGACTTTGACGCCATGGTGGTGGTGGCCTATGGCTTGATCTTGCCCCAAGAGATCTTGGGTATTAGCGAGAAGGAAGGAAGACACGGCAGCTTTAATATTCACGCTTCGCTGTTGCCCCGTTGGCGTGGTGCGGCGCCAATTCAGCGAGCAATTGAATCTGGCGATGCCAAAACGGGGGTTTGCATTATGCAAATGGATGCTGGCTTGGATACCGGAGACACTGTTTTAGTCGCGGAACTTGAAATCGCTCGTGATGAAACGAGCGCAAGCTTGCATGATCGCTTAGCAGGGCTTGGCTCAAAATCGATAGTAGATGTTTTAAATGCTTTAGAGCAAGACAAAGATTTATCTCGAGCACCCCAAGAAAAAGACGGCATTACTTACGCCGAAAAAATATTGAAGAGTGAGGCGGAGATCGATTGGACCCTCAGCGCCAAAGAAATCGACCAACGTATTCGGGCCTTTAATCCCTTCCCGGGGGCAAGCAGCAATCTTAATGGGCTGGCTGTGAAGTTTTGGGATTCAAGGCTTGCAGACCCTAAGGCTGTCAGCGCCACCGGTACTGTAGGCGAGGTCCTTGGGTTTGGTAATAAGGGCGCATATATACAGTGTGGTGAAGGGGTGCTTGAGGTCTTAGAGATGCAAAAACCGGGCGGTAAAAAAATAGATGCCAAAACGTACTTGCAGCCGATTGGTGTTGGTGAAAAATTGTTGCGCTTTCAAACAAAGGAGTAGAAATGTTTAATTTTGCAAAGACTGCTGTTTTGATGGCAGCAATTACTGCACTCTTTATTGTGGTTGGCGGTATGTTGGGTGGTGAACAGGGCATGTTGATGGCTCTAGTACTGGCTGTTGGAATGAATTTTTTCAGTTATTGGTTTTCCGACACCATGGTGTTGAAGATGACTAATGCACAGCAGGTTGATGAAAGATCTGCCCCGCAGTTTTACGGACTCGTTAAAGAGTTGTCGGAGAATGCTGGCTTGCCGATGCCTAAAGTATTTTTAATTAATGAAGATGCTCCTAATGCTTTCGCAACAGGACGCAATCCAGACAATGCATCAGTTGCCGCAACAACAGGCATTCTGAAAATTCTCTCGAATCGCGAACTGCGCGGCGTGATGGCGCATGAGCTTGCCCACGTTCGCCATCGTGATATTTTGATTTCGACTATCGCCGCCACTATGGCGGGAGCCATTTCAGCATTGGCTAACTTTGCCATGTTCTTTGGTGGGCGAGATTCTGAGGGTAGGCCAAACAATCCGATAGCTAGCTTGATGGTGGCAATTTTGGCCCCGATTGCAGCAAGCCTAATTCAAATGAGCATTTCTCGCGCAAGAGAATACGAGGCAGATCGCGGTGGTGCAGAAATAAGCGCTGATCCTGAGGCGCTAGCGCAGGCATTAGAAAAAATTCATAACTATGCACAAGGCATCCCGTTTCAAGCGGTTGAACAGCATCCTGAAACAGCACAGATGATGATTCTTAATCCCTTGAGTGCTGGCGGTCTTGCGCAACTATTTTCAACCCACCCACCAACTGAGGAGCGGGTGGCACGTTTAATGAGTATGGCTAAAAACGGGGTATATCCCGGAGCAAATTAATTTGACTGATCAAAAAACACCACGCAGTCTCCCGCTCTCTGAAGCAATCACGATCGCCGCACAAGCGGTAAGCGAGGTCATCAGCGGAAGATCGCTTACAGAAGTTCTGGATGAGCTAGAGGCCTATGAGCGCCCGATCGTGCAGAGCCTGAGTTTTGATGCACTTCGTAAATGGGTGCGTTCTCATGAATTCATTAAGCAATTTATTCCAAAGACTCCGCCTCCTGAAGTGGATCATTTGCTCAGCGTCGCGATTGCTTTATTTTTACAAGATCCAGCCGAGAGCAAGGGCTATCCAGCCCACACGATTGTGGATCAGGCAGTGAAAGCCTGTGGCGAATATGACGAAACCATGTATGCCAAAGGTTTGGTGAATGCGGTGTTACGCAAGGTCAGCCTTGTAGTGCAACCGCCAGCGGGCGAGAAGCATTTTCCGCCTGATCCAATTCCAATGTATGTACCCGCTTGGTGGCGAGCAAACCTCAAGCGCAATTACTCCAAAGCATGGCAATCTATTTTGTTTCAACAGGCTAAGCGCGCACTATTAATTTTGCGTGTAAATCAAAGGCAATATACGCGTGAGCAATATCAATCCTTATTATCTGAGGCTGGAATTTCATCAAAACCAATAGATGAGTTGGCTGGGGTTCAATTGCCCGCCGCTCTCTTATTGCCTGAGGCGGTTCCCGTATCAGACTTGCCAGGTTTTTATACTGGCGCTGTCTCTGTGCAAGATGCGGGCGCACAACTGGCCGCGATCTTATTAAATCCCCAGGCCGGAGAGTTGGTGTTGGACGCCTGTGCAGCTCCCGGTGGAAAAACGGCACATCTATTGGAGCTTGTAGATTGTTCGATGCGGGCTCTAGAGTTGGACGGCGAGCGCATTGGAAAAATTGGCGGCAACCTAGACCGCCTTCGTTTGCAATCTGACAAAGTCCGCGTGTTACGCGGCGATGCTTCCAAGGCGGCTTGGTGGGATGGCGTTCTTTTTGACAAGATTCTGCTTGATGCCCCCTGCTCAGCTTCTGGAATAGTGTCGCGACATCCTGATATTCCATTTTTAAGGCGCGAAGCAGATCTCCGGGCTTTGCAAGAAAGGCAGCGTGCAATTCTGAATCAGGCATGGAAGATGCTCCAAGTGGAGGGCACTCTTTTGTACGTCACTTGCTCAATATTTCCCGAGGAGGGCGAAGAGCAGGCTGTTTGGTTTGCTGACCAGCACTCCAATGCGGTACGATTAGCCGCTCCAGGCCAGATTTTGCCTGGTGAGCTAAACGACGGTTTTTACTATGCTTTGTTTAAGAAAAATGGGCCATGAGCCGAAGCATTAAACAATTCTTCTTTTTGTTCTTGATGGTGTTGGGTATTTTTTCAACCACCGTTAGCGCCGAAGGAATTAAGATTAAATCCTTTGAGCTGGAGAAGGCGGATAACGACTGGCTTCTCAATGCCACTTTTCAGATTGAGCTATCTCCCGGACTAGAAGACGCAGTGCAAAAAGGCGTTGTCCTCTATTTCCAAACGGAGTTTGATTTAATGCGATCGCGTTGGTATTGGTTTGATGAAAAGTCTGTGCTTGTGCAAAGGCAGACGCGACTTTCTTATCAGCCATTGACACAGCAGTACCGAATTGCTTCAGAGGGCTTTACCTTTTCTGCCAAAACTATGTCTGAGGCATTGCAGGCGGTGGGGAGTATTGGTGGGTGGCGAGTCATTGACGGCGCTCAACTAGATCCCAGTAAATCTTATGCAGCCAGCATGCGGATGAGCCTGGATCTTAGTAAGCTACCAAAACCATTTCAAGTAAACGCACTCAATAACCGCGACTGGAATGTATCAAGCGACTGGTATCACTTTCCATTTTCTCCCAATGGCCCTAATTTAATTAAGCGATGAGATCGATAGCAGCCATGCTAGACCCTGACTTTTTTACTTCCAAAGCTTGGAGTAAAAAAATAATTCCGATCACGATCGTCGTGATCGGTGCTTTTGCTTTATTGCTTTTAGTTTTATTGGCGATTGCCTCATCTAATACAGAATTTTTTGATAACTACTTTATTTGGCTCTATGCCGCCAATGTAGTCATTGGAATTTGCTTAACTCTGGTTATTTTGATTCTGGTGGCTGTTATCGCCGTGCGATGGTATCGCGGGCACTTTGGCACGCGTTTGATTGCAAAGTTGGCAATGATTTTTGCCCTGGTCGGAATTGTTCCGGGCTTAATTTTGTATGGCGTTTCATTACAGTTTGTGTCGCGCAGTATTGAGACTTGGTTTGACGTCAAAGTGGAGACAGCGCTGAACTCGGGTTTAGAGTTGGGACGCTTAACTTTTCGGGTGGCCCAAGAAGAAATTTTGGGCGAGGGTAATTTCATTGCCGAGCAGATCGTCCAAGTCCCATCGGGTACAACTACTGAGCAGGTAGCTGCAGCTGTGATGAAAATTCGCAATCAATTTGGTATTCAAGAGGTCAGCCTCTTCAATATGCAACGCAATTTGATCTTCACAAGCGAGCTAAAGCCTAAAAAATACTTTCCTGCACCTAGTGCCGATGTAGTTGCAGAAGCATTTAGCAAGAAGGGGATGACTTTTTTAGACCAAATTGAAGTGGAGGGCGGTCAACGAGGCTATCGAATCAGGGCAATTGTTCCTGTTATACGAAAAAAATCAATTCATAACAAATTAGATTCTGGCAAAGACACTGAAGACAAATATTTTTTACAGCTAGTGCGCTATATACCAACCCCGTTGGCAAAAAACATTTTTGCTGTGGAGTCTGCATATAGTGAGTATCAAGAGAAAGCGTTGGGGCGCACTGGCCTTCGTAAGATGTTTGTGGGCACATTAACGCTTACCCTTTTCTTTGCGGTTTTCGTTGCCATTACTTTGGCGCTGATGTTGGGCAGGCAGCTTGCACGCCCACTCCTAATGCTACTGAGGGGCACCCAGGCAGTTGCACAGGGAGATTTGTCGCCAAAGCCAGAGCTTGATACTGGCGATGAACTTGGCATGCTTACGCGGCAATTTAATGTCATGACTAGGCAGCTGGCTGACACCCGGACCTCTTTGCAAGAATCCAAAGCATTCTTAGAGCGCGTATTGGGAAGTCTCACGGCAGGCGTATGCATTTTCGACAAAAACTACAACGTTGTTTCTAGTAATGCTGGTGCAGATCGTATTTTTGGTCAGGACCTTACTCTGCTTGATGGAAAGCCCCTCGGCAGCAGCCCCACTCTATTGGAGTTTGAGGGGGCCATCAAAGAGGGCTTTTCTACTATGAAGCTCGCAGTTCTGGGCGAGGGTGATGCAGAACAAAAGACCGCGCCGATGAATGCGCCCGTGTGGCAAAAACAAATTCAACTGCACACTACAAATGAATTTGAAAATGAATTAGGTGTGACCCTGTTCGTGCGTGGCACAGAGCTAACTGGCGACTTACGCATGGTTGTTTTTGATGACATTACTGATGTGGTGAGCGCACAGAGATCTATCGCTTGGAGTGAAGTAGCTAGACGCCTTGCTCACGAAATTAAAAATCCTCTAACGCCTATTCAGCTTTCTGCAGAAAGATTGCAGCATAAGCTTGCAGGCAAGTTGAGCCCAGAGCAAGAAGAAATGATTAATCGCAGCACTGAAACCATCATTGGTCAGGTGCAAGCTATGAAAGAAATGGTGAATGATTTTAGGGATTTTGCGAAGACGCCAACCCCACAACTCAAGCCCGTTTCTATCAATACGCTCACCTCTGAGATTTTGGGGTTATACGAGGGCAGTCCATTGCGCACTCAGTTAGATCCTCATTGCCCAGAGATCATGGGGGATCCCACACAACTAAGACAGGTAATCCATAACTTGCTACAAAATGCCCAAGATGCCACTCTTGAGGGTCCCCATCCCGGTAATCCGGTGGAGGTTAAGACAGAGTTAGTCCCTTATGGCGAACACAATGGCATAGCGCAAAATGCTGTGCGATTAACAATAAGTGATAGTGGGGTTGGATTTCCAGCTAAGATATTGGCAAGAGCCTTTGAGCCTTACGTAACAACTAAGAGCAAAGGCACGGGCCTGGGTTTGGCAGTAGTGAAGAAAATCATTGATGATCACTCGGCCAAAATTGAAATTCGGAACCGTATGCAGGGTGAAGAAGTGGTTGGTGCGAAAGTGTCAATATTGTTTATGAATCTAGCAAAAGAGGCAGCATAAGCATGGCTAGTATTTTGGTTGTTGATGACGAGATGGGAATTCGTGAGCTTCTCAATGAGATTCTCACAGATGAAGGCCATACTGTTTACGCTGCAGAAAGCGCTGTTCAGGCGCGCACTATTCGCGAACAAATGCGCCCCGACTTAGTCTTGTTAGATATTTGGATGCCTGATACCGATGGCATTACATTATTAAAAGAATGGTCCAATACTGGCCAGCTCACGATGCCAGTAGTGATGATGTCGGGACATGCAACGATTGACACTGCTGTTGAAGCCACTCGCATTGGTGCTCTCAACTTTTTAGAAAAACCGATTGCCCTACAGAAACTTTTAAAGACAGTCAGCAAGGCACTGGAGAGCTCTCCTAAATATGTAGAGCCAGAACAGGTTAGGACCGTTCAGTCGATCACTAACTCCGTTGTCACACCAAAGCAGGTGGTTGCTGAATCAGTTGCTCCAGCTGTTGAGGGCGAATACATTAGTGGGATTGCAAAAACGTACTTTGATCTTCCTTTGAGGGAGGCAAGAGATTTGTTTGAGAAGGCGTATTTTGAACATCAAATGCAAATCATGGGCGGCAGTATGACCAAGATTTCAGAGTACACAGGTCTAGAGCGAACCCATTTGTATCGCAAACTGAAAGCATTGGGAATAGATACCTCGCGCAATAAGGGCGAGAGCTAGGCAACAAATGCACAAGGCGCAGCAAGACTTAAGTGCAATTCATAGGCAAAAGTAAAGAAAACCCTTTTTTAAAGGCCTAATTCTTATATTGTTGTAAATAAACACCCTAATAGATTGGGGTAATAGATATCTGTACAATCAATAACAACAACACCCCCCAAGCCTCTTAACAATGCTCACCCCGGGGGGTTTTTTACTTATGAGATATCAAAAACCATCAACCACAATTCAAGAGCAGATTGCGATTATGCGAAATCGCGGACTGATTGTTGTTGATGAGATTTATGCAAGGCAGTATCTGGAATTTATTGGTTACTTTAGATTGGCGGGATATGCATTGCCATTCCAGTTGAATTACAACGCTGATGGAACCCACGAATTTTTACCCAATACTCGCTTTGAAGATGTTGTTGACCTATACGTGTTTGATAGAAAACTTCGTCTTTTGGTTATAGATGCGCTGGAGCGAATTGAGGTGGCTGTAAGGGCTACCATTAGTTGGCAGATGAGCGAGAGAATTGGTGCGCACTGGTATTTGGATGGAACTCCATTTTTCCCTGGTTTTGATCACGATGATTTTTTGGATCGCTTAAAAAAGGATATTGGTCACGACCATTCTAGAAAAGCTGTAAGACAAATATTCATTCAGCACTACTACGATAAGTACACAGATCCCGCATTGCCTCCATCATGGATGGTTTTCGAAGTTTTATCGCTGGGTACGGTGTCAAAGATCTTTAAAAATCTTGCCAGAGAGTATCAAAAGCCAATTGCTAAAGAATATGAGCTTGATGTCTCAATATTTGCCTCATGGCTACATGCCTTAAGTTACTTAAGAAATCTTGCGGCTCACCATCAGCGTTTATGGAACAGAAGATATACGATTAGACCTGCTGTTGCTAGAAAGGTTGCAAATGACCTATCTCAACAAGATCGGTTTTATGCCCAAGTAGTAATGATTCAAGTTTTACTTAAGAAGATTTCGCCGGGGACTGTTTGGGGTGCTCGTTTATTGGATTTATTTAACGAATACCCATCAATTGAGATTAAGCGCATGGGATTTCCCGAAAATTGGAATTCAAGAGATATTTGGCAATAGTTTGTCCGAGTCGCACACCGTCAGCAGGATGGAACATCCCCCTAGCCAAGGATTTGCAGCATTTTCTCTAGAGTTAGATGCAGTAAGCACATTTGGACAGCTTCCCAGCAGTTTCATTTATAATTCCAAGTCTTGGCCTGGTAGCTCAGTCGGTAGAGCAGAGGATTGAAAATCCTTGTGTCGGTGGTTCGATTCCGCCCCGGGCCACCAAGAAACACCAAAACCACCTTCGGGTGGTTTTTTCATTTGTGAGGCGAGATAATTCAAGCTATCAATTTAAGGTTGCTTATGAATCCGAATACAAAAGAAGTTATTGAAAAATGCGCTCGTGAATCTCATGCTGGCTTGTTAACGTTCCCAGAGGCATTGGGCCGCTTAATTGAGGTTGGCGTTGAGTCCTACTTCGCTGACTATCGGAATCAATCTACGACTTATTATTTGTCAGGCAATGGGGCATTTACTATTCCCATGGCAATACCTTCAATTGAGATTCCAAGTTCATTTAATAAAGAAGATGTTGTTTCAGCCATTCGTGGTGCTCAAAGTGATGCGGTTAGATACCCTGAGTTTATTAAGCTAACGATGTCTGCCGGCTGTATTGGATACATCGTTTGGATAGCTGGAAAGTATGTCAACTATTTCGGGCGGCAAGGTGAGGTTCATATCGAGCACTTTCCGCAAGGATGAGAACTCCTACGCCCTAATCGATTCCGCCCCGGGCCACCAAGAAGCACTAAAACTACCTACGGGTGGTTTTTTCATTTGATGGGTATTATTAAAGCACCCAACCATTGGAATAAGAAAATGCTCAAACTGTACTTTCACCCATCTCCGAATCCGATCAAAGTTGCCCTCTATTTAGAGGAGACCAATACACCTTATGAGATTGTTGTTACCGATACTCGTAAAGGTGATCAGCACAAACCAGAATTTAGGGCGATTAATCCTAACGGCAAGACTCCTGCTTTGGTTGATGGCGATATTAAGGTTTTTGATAGTACCGCCATCATGCTGTACTTAGGCGAGAAGATTGGTAAGTTCATGCCAGCCAAAACGCCAGAGGCGCATGCGGAGTTTTATTCATGGCTCATGTTTCTGGCTACAGGAATCGGCCCTTATTGTGGGCAGTTAGTCCACTTCAAGCATTTTGCGCCAGAGCCTAAGGAGTATGCGGTCAATCGCTATGATTTTGAGGCATGGCGTCATTGGGAGATCTTAGAGGCTCGTTTATCTAAACAGCCTTACATGTTGAAAGAGTATGGGATGTTGGATATGTCCGTGTAGGCATGGGCAAGAATGATTCCTTTCTTCTTGGGTGAAGGTGCTTGGAATAAGTTGCCTAGCGTGAAGCGTTTGTTAGATGAGATTAATGCCAAGCCGAGTGCTCAAGCAGTGGAGGCCATTAAGACCAATTTCACTTTCAAGACGGAGGTCGATGAAGAGTCCATAAAGAACCTCTTTCCAGGCAATGAAAGGCTAAAGATGTAGGATCAGACATCCTCCACCCTGGTTCGATTCTGCCCCGACCACCCAGAAATAAAAAACCACCTTCTGAACTGACCCCCAAAAGTTGGACGTTATGTCCAGCCAAGGGGGTTTTGTTTTATGAGCAAGTACAGCAAGCAGTTCAAGCTAAAGGTAGTTAAAGAGTTTTTAAAATCAGGCGGCCTTAAGCGGGTA
>NZ_JACVPG010000011.1:0-130976 GCF_018882045.1 Polynucleobacter sp. Fuers-14
TAGATAACGCCGTCATGGAAAACTGGTTTGGGATCATGAAAAGCGAGTTCTTCTACCAAGAGAAGTTTGAGACTATCGAATCATTTAAGGCAGAACTAGAGGAATATATCCACTACTACAACCATGATCGAATCAAACAAAAACTAAAGGGATTGAGTCCGGTGCAATACCGAACTCAATCCCTCGTGCTAACCTAACTAAACTGTCCAACTTTTGGGGGTCAGTTCATTCGGGTGGTTTTTTCATTTGAGGCGCCCCATTAATTGACGAATCAGTGTGGGCCTTAGAATGTAGCTTCAATGCCAATTAAGTTCATTCAGCTTTTAACTAGTGCTCAGCGCTCTCATAAGACCAATATTCAGTTGGGCGCCTATATGGCATTTGTAGCGGGCGCAGTGAATGCGGGCGGGTTTCTGGCTATTGCTCGTTATACCTCTCATATGAGCGGCATCATTTCCGCTATTGGTGATGACCTGGCTCTCAATAATTTTATTTCTGTTTTAGGCGGCATCTCTCTTTTGCTCTCGTTTCTGTTTGGAGCAGCCACCACTGCCATTCTTGTTAACTGGGGGCATAGAAGAAAAATCCATAGTGAGTTTGCTTTGCCCTTATTGGTCGAAGCCATCCTGCTCTTAGTGTTTGGTTTAGTGGGGGCTAACCTGAATATCTACTTGCCTTTAACTGTCCCGGCGATTGCCCTTCTTTTATGTTTTGTGATGGGCCTACAAAACGCCATAGTTACAAAAGCCTCTAGAGCGGAGATAAGAACTACGCATATGACGGGCGTAATTACTGATATAGGTATTGAGTTGGGCAAGCTGATCTATTGGAATAAGTCGCCAGAAGCCAATGTGAGTGGCTATGTCAAAGCCAACAGAGAGAAACTCAAGACCCATCTATTTATTTTTGGAATGTTTTTGGTGGGCGGAATCATTGGGGCAGTGAGTTTTAAGAGGGTCGGTTATATTTCGGTAGTGCCCTTATCCTTTTCCCTTATCTTCATTGCCGGTTTACAGATTTATCAAGATATTAGGGTTGTAATGAAGGATCGATTGCCCTGAACTTCTGATTCAGTTTTATCCAGATCCACCAAAGAAATACCAAAATAACCTTCGGGTGGTTTTTCATTTGGTCGTCCAGCAAGAGTAAATACAAAACTATAGGAAATGGAGATTTGGCGATTGTTAGCCGTAAGTTGGAAAGCAGAAAAACTTCTTACTTATCGCATCCTCTAATGTCTGCTTGACCATTCCTCGATTCACTTTATAAGCTTTATTTCAATTGAAGTGTTCTACAGCACACATATATGCCAATATTTCATAAATACTTGGTAGCATGGGCAAATGGATAAAGAGATAGAAGATCACGAATCACAAACGCCTGCGAAGCAACAGGCTGCGAAGAAGAGCACATTGGTCAGCGTCCTGGTTAATATCGGCCTGACAGTTTCTCAAGTATTTGCGGGTATTGTGTCTGGCTCGCAGGGCTTGATTGCGGATGGTATTCACTCTGCGACAGATTTAGTTGCAGACTTTGTAGTGCTTTTTGCCAATCACCATAGCGCTAAAGATGCGGATGAAGATCACCGATATGGCCATCAACGATATGAAACTGCCGCTTCTCTATTTTTAGGAATCTCTTTATTGGCTGTTGGTGCGGGCATGCTTTTTAAGGCCGGGGAAAAGATTATCAATCCAGTGGCGGCCGGACAAATTCAAATTCTAGCTTTGTATGTTGCGTTGGCCTCTTTGGTTGCAAAGGAGCTGCTTTTTAGATACATGCTGGTAGTAGCACAGCGCGTGCGATCTTCGATGTTGGTAGCTAATGCTTGGCATGCCAGATCTGACGCAGCTTCTTCATTAGTCGTTTCTATTGGTATTGTTGGCGCTCTATTTGGGCGCCCAATCTTTGACGCTATTGGTGCTTTAGTAGTTGGCTTAATGGTGGCAAAAATGGGTTGGAAGTTTGGTTGGGATGCCCTGCATGACTTGATGGACAGGGCGGTATCAGAAGAAGAGCATCGTCAAATAGAGGACATTATCAAATCTACTGATGGCGTTAGAGGTTTTCATGATCTGCGTACTCGCAAGATGGGCGATATGATTTTGGTAGACGTCCATATCGATGTGGATGCCAATGCTACCGTCAAGGTTGGGCACGACATTGCTTTAAACGCGGGCAATGAAATCAAGAAGCAATTGCCGGTACTCAATGTCATGACGCATATCGATCCTGTATAGCCCTCAGGCACTGTAGGGCTAATACAAGAACTTCTAAAATTACCTAAGATATTGGTATGAATAATTTTTTGGATCCAGCAATTCTCTTTTTTGTCTTTGGTGCATTTGCTGGTGCCGTTAAATCTAATCTAGAAATTCCTCAGCCGATTGCTAGGTTTTTATCGCTCTATCTATTGATGGCGTTGGGCTTAAAGGGTGGTTTTGCCCTTCATAAATCAGGATTTACTCTTGAGATTGGTTTGGCTCTTGGGCTCGCTGTATTTTTGGCAATCATCATTCCTCTCATGGGGTATATGGTTTTAAGAGCCAAACTCAATAACTATGATGCAGCAGCCATTGCAGCTACTTATGGTTCGGTTAGTGCCGTTACGTTTATTACTGCGACACAAGCCTTGATCAATATGGCATTGCGTTTGGTGGACACATGGCGGCCGCTATGGCTTTGATGGAGTCGCCGGCAATCATTCTGGCAATCTTGTTGGCGAATAAAGCGAGGTCATCAGCTACTAATTCAACACAGTCGACAGGGATGTCTAAGATTCTTCATGAGTCATTTACTGATGGTGCGCAGCTACTGCTTTTGGGCTCAATGATGGTTGGCTTAGTCAGTGGTGACAGCGGGCAAAAAATAATGGCTCCGTTTTCAATCGATTTGTTCAAGGGAATGCTGGCCTTCTTTTTGCTCGATATGGGTTTGATGGCAGCCAAGAACTTTGAGGGATTAAAGGGTAAGCCGCCTATTACTTTGCTTTATGCAATTGGCGCCCCTTTGATTCACGCCTCAATTGCATTGGGGCTTTGCAAACTATTGGGCTTGCCATTAGGCGATACCGTCCTATTGATGGTGCTTGCTGCCAGCGCTTCTTATATTGCTGTGCCAGCCGTATTAAGACACGCACTTCCGGAAGTAAACCCCGCTTTATATATGGGAATGTCCTTGGGAATTACCTTCCCATTCAATATTATTTTGGGCATTCCGCTTTACGCTTATGTTGCCGGCCTAACTTACTAGATAGGGCCAGTTGACTCTGGCTTGACCGGGATTAGAATGGTTCATAACCAGCGGGAGATGAAGCAATGATTTCTAAAAAATGGGTAGTGGGAGCACTATTTAGTGTTTCTGTGATTTCCTTCGCTGGTGCCGCTATCCCTGAGCCACCAAATCCTTTAGCCAATATCAATCTCACCTTTGATCAGCGCTTTGAGCAGATGAAGCAAATAGATGACGCATTGCTGAAAGCAACACCAGAAGAGCGAAAAGCATATTGGCATCAGAGGCGCTATCAAATGAAGGCCTTAAGCCCCGAAGATCGCAAGCTAGTTCAGGAAAAAATGAAGGCACAATGGCAATCCATTACTCCTGAGCAAAAAGAAAAAATGAAAGCCGAGAGAAAAGCGTTCTTTGATGGGTTAACACCAAATGAACAGGCAGAAATGAAGGCCCGAAGAGCCAAATGGGAAAATATGAGCCCTGAAGAAAAGCAGAAGTGGTTCAAGCAACCAGGCTAAGCTTGGTATTTTCGCCCCTACTTTAATGAGCGACTTTATTGGATTTAGTCCTAAGGCTTTCAAATTTCTTGAAGAGCTTACCGATAATCAAACTAGAGTTTGGTTTTCTGAGCATCGTTCAGAATATGAAGAGTTTGTACGCGAACCCATGAAACACTTTACAGATGTCTTGTCTGAGAGTCTCGCTAAAAAAGATGTGCCCTTATGGGGCGATCCCAAAAAATCCCTCTTTAGAATTAATCGAGATGCTCGGTTTTCAAAAGCAAAGCATCCTTACAACATGCATGCCAGCGGGCTCTTTACGAGAACTGGCGACAAGCACTCTCCGGGGGTTCTCTATTTTCGTTTAGACCCCCTGGGCAGCAGATGCGCCGCTGGTTATTTGCAGCCAGAAGCCCGCAATCTAAAAAAGCTCAGACAGGGAATTTTAGATAACCCTAAGGCTTGGCTTTCGCTTGAGAAGTCTCTAAAAAGACAAGGCTATGAGCTGGATTATTCCAACACATTAGCCCGCATTCCGAGAGGCTTTAATGATGTCCCGCTAGAGGTTGAGCGAGCAATCAAGCTCAAGGGTTGGATCATTAGAAAGCAGTTGCCCAGATCAACGATTTGCTCTAAAGAGTTAATTAAAGAAGTCACTAGTTTTGCTAAAGATATGCTCCCCCTTCTCAGCTTTGGGTGGCATGCGTTAGCTAAATTTTCTGATTAAATGACAATAGAAATTCATACTAGAAAGCAAGAAACACATGTATAAGCTAATCGCTTTTGATGCCTACGGCACGTTATTTGATGTGTATTCCATGGGGCAGTTGGCAGAAGAATTATTTCCGGGTCATGGGCAGGCCCTTGCTTTAATGTGGCGCGATCGCCAAATTGAATACACCCGCTTGGTGACGATGAGTGATCCGAATCCCAATGGCAGTTCGCACTATCTCCCATTTTGGGAGCTAACCATTCGTTCATTGCGGTATGTCTGTAAGCGTATGAACCTAAATCTCACCCCTGATTATGAGGGCCGGTTGATGGACCAGTATGCCAAGCTCACTGGCTTTGAAGATAGTCTTAATGTCCTCAAAACAATAAAGCAGAAAGGAATATCTACTGCAATTTTGTCTAACGGCAGCAGAGAAATGTTGGCAACCGTAGTTGAGAGTAATAGCTTGAAGCCTTACCTGGATAAAGTTGTCACTATCGAGGATGTGCGCTTATTCAAAACGGCCCCACAGGCCTATGAATTGCTATTAAAGGCATTTCCTGTCAAGAAAGAAGAAATTCTCTTTGTATCGAGCAATGCTTGGGATGCTCTAGCTGCAAAGTGGTATGGCTTTGATGTATTTTGGGTCAATCGTCTTGGTCACCCTTTTGAGGAGATTGGTGAAAAACCAAACTATGAAGGCAATTCTTTAAGCAAGGTATTAGAAGTTATCTAAGGAGATATGAATGCTTTTAATTACATCAATCATTGCCGCCATCCTAACAATCATTTTTATCAAGCTCTCTTTTGCGGTCATTGGCTTAAGAAGAAAAAATAAGGTTGGTCTAGGAAGTGGTGGTCACGAAGATCTGGAGACGGCTATTCGTACCCAGGCAAATTTTGCTGAATACATTCCTTTGGGAGTTATCTTAATTGCTTGTCTTGAGTTAAATGGCGCCCCCTGGTGGTTGGTAGCTATTCCAGGCGTCTCACTCATCATTGGGCGTTTGATTCATGCAAAAGGCATGAATACTCCACCGCCAGATTTCAGCAAGCGCGTGCTTGGAATGAAATTTACTTTTTTTACGCTGATTGCATTAGTGACTTTGAACTTGACATGGTCTCTCTATAGGCTCGCTGTTTAAATGATTCTTTGCTATTAGGACCTGCTATAAATCGAGCACTACTTATGGAAACTATATGACTACATCACGCCGTAATTTCTTAAAAACTTCTGCTGCTGGCATCGCCGCAGTTGCCAGTACGCAAGCTCTAGCCCAGGCCCAAAATTTGTCACCAAAAACCATCGCCGAAGTTGAGGCCTTGGCAGCTAAAAAAGATGTTGAATCTACAGCGAGTTGGAATGATGGTTTGGTTCATCCAGCTCCATTTAAGAATCCGTTTGCGCAAGATAAGGAGCGAGGTTTAGCATTGGGCGGTGGTGGAACTCCATTAATTGCTTGGTATGCCGGGTACTGCAACGCACTGAAGAAGGCTGGTGTAGATTTAAGCAGTGCAGATGTAGTGGTCGGCACTTCTGCGGGTTCAATATTTGGTGCAATGCTGACATCTGGGCACTTGTGGCGCCTTGTGGATGAGATAGATCTTTTTGCTGATTTCCCAAAATTGCTTGCAGAAATGATGCCGGCATTGAAATTTAATGCTTCTCAATTAAGAGCGCAGCGTGCCGAGCTGACGGTGCGTGATGGATCTTTTGCATCTATTCAGCGCATCGGCAAAGCTGCGATGGCCTCATTTAATCCTGATGGTGTAGCCGATCACTACAAGGTAGTGAAGAAACTACTAACGGCTTCTGCTTGGCCTTCAGATGGAATGTTTACTACGGCTATTGATTGCTTTTCGGGACAGCGTATTGTTTTATCAAAAGCCGATAATGTTCCTATTAACGTTGCTTGTGCCGCAAGCTCTTCAGCACCAGGCCAGGTTGGCCCTACATTCATAAAAGATAGGTTATGTATGGATGGCGGCATGAGCCAGAGTAGCACGCATAGCGATGTTATTGCCGGCGTTAAACGAGCCATTGTGATTTCTTTAGGCGATGGAACGATCAACGAGCAAAAGCAGGGATTGCGTTTGTCTTCTCTGCCCAATACGATTAATCAAGAGGTGAAGGATTTAGAGGGTGGTGGCACAAAGACCAAACATATTGTTGTTGGTCTTCCGCCCGGCTTATCAAAGGTAGAGAATCTTCTTGATCCAAAATGGATTGCGCCCTATTTGAAGTATGGAAATGATAGGGGCATTGCTGATGTAGCAATGATGAAAGCATTTTGGGCTTAATACAAAATTATTTACAAAACTGTATTTCAAGCGAGGTAATGCAATATGAAAAAATATCCCTAGCTTTGACTGTGACTTTATTTACTCTGGTCTTGAGTGATTGTCTTGCTAGCACTACCTCTCCAGACGGAGTGAATTGTGACTTTAGTCAAGGCAAGCCTATGTGGGAAATGCCTTTAGATTGTCGGGGTGGACGTTAACTCTTTTTAAATTTAATCGAGATCAATAGTGTTGCCTGATTTAGTTCTTCAAGTCTTAGTGCTGGGCTCATTGGGCCTGGCTGCTGGGGTTTTAGGGGGCGTCATTGGTTTTGCATAACTATCATCCTGATGCGCGTTTGTTTTGTCTATAGCCTAGCTGCAATACCGTTCACGATATTAGGGGTGAATACTCTTGTTCAACTTAATGAGCGATTAATAGAAATTACTCTAGGAATATTTTTAATCCTATTGATACCGATTCGTCGCTGGATGCGCAACCAAAATTTTTATCTAAAACTTTGGCAGATGGCCTTGGTTGGCGCTGTAATTGGGTATTTGACTGGGATTGTTGCGACTACTGGCGCTATCAACACCCCCTTCTTTTTAGCCTACGGCCTCACCAAGGGTGCCTTCTTGGGAACAGAGGCGGCCAGCACCTTATCTATTCTGTTTACCAAGGGCATTGCATTTCATCAACTAGGCTTTCTCAATGCCACCATAATCATTCAGGGGCTACTTATTGGTAGCTGCGTTTTGGCCGGCTCCATTTTTTCTAAGAAGATTGTTTTAGCATTGCCAGAAAAGAAATTTTTATTACTGATGGAGCTGGTGATGTTAATTTCAGGCTTTTCCATTCTTGCCATGTCTTTCTAAAGCCGCCACTTAGAGTTAGTTAACATCTCCCGCTTACTTAAAGCGATACGCAAGTGCCATAAAGATATTGTCTTGGAATGAGCGATTCATGACGGGACTGTTATTAATTCCGCCACCCATCCATTTGCGTTTGCCATATACGTTGATGTACCAGTTATCCACCACTGGAATCTCCACCATGAGTCCCGCTAGAAGATTGTTTGTTGCGGGGGCGCTATAAGCCGCATAACCAGTAGCCATCGACTCTCCAGGGTTGATGCCATAGTAGTAATTAGCGTATTGACTTGACTGTCGTTCCACACCAATTTGCGGATAGACGGTTACTTTTTTATAGGTTTCAATTTCGGCGAAGTATAAAAATTCATAGAGCGCCCCTTTTGACTTCCCAAAGTCATGATAGGCATTAACAAAAAATCCTCCGATCGGCGTCTCTTGAAAAGTTCCCAAGCCAAGTGGTATTGGATCACTTCGATTGATAGAGTTGCCGTTGATTGACGATTTTACTTTGTAGGTATCTAAATTAATTTTTCCAATAACTTCAAAATAGCCGTAGCCCATCTTGAAAGTCTTAATGCCCACCTCATCTATACGAGCGAAAAAACGCTGATAGTCAAAAAAGGCATAGGGCACAGCCAAAGATTGAGTCCCTTCAGTGCCAATATGTAAATTAGTGGTGTAAGCGGCCACACCGATATCGCCAACGATGTGATCCGGAAGCGTATCCGGAATATCATCCATGGCGTAGGCCGGAATGCAGACTGCAGCAGCAATTAAAAGAGCCGATATGCGAAAAATCGATTTCATGTAGGCATCATAAGCCCTTGTAGGCCACTAGAGGTCTAGATTATCTAGAGCCAAATCCTTCAGATGACTTGTATTTGCCCAGCCGTTTACTTTCCATGCAAGCCCATCATGGCTAATCCAGTTGAGGGAGGCATTGGGCACTGTAACGGTCTTTTCTGCATCCAGAGCTTGATTGTTCGCAATTCTGTACATCATATCCAAGGCACCCCCATGGCTGACCAGCAAAATAGTTTTACCTGAATGTTGTTCGCAGATTTCCACAAGCGCAGTTTTAATGCGATCTGCAAATTGTTGAATGCTTTCGCCATTACGTAAGTTCTCCTCAATATTTCTGCTGAGATGAGATTTCCAAAGTTCTGGCTCACTTATCGAGGCTTCATCGATAGTGAGTCCCTGTAGAGCGCCAAGATGACGCTCTCTGAGCCCGGCATTGGGTATCGCAGAGGTTTCGAATATAACTTCAATCGCTTGTGCAGTCTTTGCTGCTCGTTGAAGATCGCTGGTATATAGAACATCAAATTGAAGCCCCATATTTTTAAGGGCACGCGCCATTTGCCCTGCTTGGGCTAATCCTTTGGCATTGAGGCCAATATCAGTGTGGCCTTGAAGGCGGCGTGTGGCATTCCAGTCGGTTTCACCGTGGCGAACTAAGCAAAATCGAGTAATAGTCATATGGCAATGATAAAGACGGAATTACTTTTTGAGAGTCCAGGCGCGCGGATTGTGTTCAAAGCCAATATGTCCGTAATATTCATTTGCCTTAGGCGCTGCTAAAAGTACGATCATGCATTCAGGACCAAGGCGCGCTTTGGTTTCCTCAATTAGTTGCTTGCCAATTCCAGAGCGTTGATATTTTTCATCAACGGCTAAATCCGCAAGGTAAGCCACATAAGAAAAGTCTGTCAGCGAACGCGAAATACCCACCAAAGATTTGCCGTCCCATGCGGTAATAGTGAGGGTAGCATTCTTGAGCATTTCCTCAAATGTTTGAACGTTGTGAACAGGGCGTCGCTCCCCAAGGGTGGAGCGCTTGTAAAGATCGATGGCTTGCTCCACAGTAATAGTGGCGTTGTCGTGATATTGAATCATGTCATTCCTCTTCCCCTACGAAGAGCTTATCACCCACAGCAAGAGCTCCAGAATTTAAAACTTCGGCCCGAATGCCGCCGCGCCCTTCAAATGCCTCCATGAAGCTTGGCCTACTCAGTAATTGCGCCGGTCTTTCACAGGGGGCGCATAGTTCTGTGCCAAGTAGTTGAATGTCACCTAGCTGAAATCGTTGGCCTACGAGCGCATTTAGTTCAGACCCCGTAATTCCTGCAAGTGCAATATTACGGCGTGTTTCAGAGCCCTCAAAAGTCGGTTCATCTCCAGCTGTTAACCAATCATTTGCTGTATTGATAGCAGATAGGGCGATGATACTGACGTGACGCACTTTAGTTGGCTCGATGACTGAATAGGCGCCCGTACCTAGTGCATAACGGTCACCTTCAAGGCCACTGCCAACTATGACTTTGGCAGCGCTGACAGATAGCATCTGCTTGCCAGCAGACGCTGCTTGATAGATGGCTTGAATATAGGCATTGAATTTCATAAGGAGTGTTTACATATTACAACTCATGCTTTGATGATTGTTAATGCAATAAATACAACACAAGACAAGGGGCAACGGTGAATAAAGAAAGCAAGGGAATGCTGATTGGCTTTATCGGTATTCTAATTTTTAGCTTAACGCTACCAGTAAGTAAGATTGCTGTTTTAAGCTTTAACCCGTATTTCATTGCTTTTGGCAGAGCAACCTTGGCAGGGTTGGTTGCTCTGGCCTATCTTGCTTACAAAAAAGAGCGCGGTTTTATTTCTAACCATGAAGTTAAAAAGCCCCGTTTAAACGGGGCTTTTTAACTATGCGGCAACAACTTTGTGTTTGCTGAGTGCACGCAAGATTTTGCTTTTCTCTTTGGGTTTGGTGCTCGATTCTAGTAACTTAGTAAGTTGAGCGGTATTCAGGGGGCCTAAGCGCGCTTTTCCTGTTTTGGTGAGCATAGAGTCATTTTTTCTGGTTCTTTGATTTTGGCCTACAGCCATGGAGTTTTCCTAGAGTAATGGAATGATGAATCTCAAAGACTTTCTTAAGAGATTCCCCTGTCTAGGGCGCACAATAGTGATCACAGTCCAGAATAACAGTTAACAAACCTAGAAGCTATGATGTAGCCATGATTAATCTATCTATATTCAATAGCCCAATTAGTTTTATTGGCCTATTAGCGCTATCCAATGTATTTATGACATTCGCTTGGTATGCACACTTAAAAAACTTATCAGCCAAGCCATGGTGGATTGCAGTTTTAGTGAGCTGGGCGATTGCCTTATTTGAGTATGCCTTGCAGGTTCCAGCCAATCGAATAGGCTATCAGTTTTTTAGTCTGGGACAACTCAAGATTGCTCAAGAAGTGATTACTCTCAGTGTATTTGTTCCGTTTGCAGTGTTTTACATGGGCGAGCCATTTAAAACCGATTACATCTGGGCGGGATTATGCTTATTGGGCGCCGTCTACTTTATGTTTAGATCATGATTCAGATACAGAACCTTATCTTTGCTTTAGTTATGGGGTGCTTAATGTCTTTAAGCATTACGCTCGCCACTACTTTTGTTCGTGTTGGCCTTGCAGAAAATTTCTTCTGGGTGTGGTTTGAAGTTTGGTCAGTAGCTTACCCAGTGGCTATTGTTTGTATTCTGATTTACAGGCCATTTGCTAGCAAAATCACTGCAAAGATTATGAATGTACTGGGCCTCAATAAGCCCTAAGTTATGGATGAGGAATGATTAAATGAATGCATTGATGAAGTCTTCTGTTTTGGCTATATGTTGCTCATCTATTTTGAGCGCTTGTGCTGCGGTATATACCGATGCATCAGATTCTAACCATGTTACTTTTCTAAATAGTAGCGGCGAATCAATTGAGCAATTAACTCAGAAGGCGAGCGCCTATTGTGCGCAGTATGGCAAGGTTGCCTCGTTTAAAAGTAGTGATACGCAGTTGGTTGCTGTCTTTGATTGCAAAACAACGCGCTAATTTAATGCAACCGCTGGGCGAATTAGCCTGCCATATCGGATTGATAAATTAAGCCAGCATGCTCTCTGAGGGCATGGAATTGAATGGACTCCCAACGTTGTTGGGCAACGTCCAGCTCTGATTTATGTGATGCCAAGAAAACGGATGCACCCACTACGTCTTCTGCCATGCGGTGGATATTTTCTTGGGTAAATTTTTTCAGGGCAACTGGATCATCTGAACTAACCCAGCGAGCCAGGCTATAGCGGGCAGGCAAAAGGCGCACTTCCGCGCCATATTCAGTTTGGAGGCGATGGCTTACCACCTCAAATTGAAGTTGACCAAAGGCGCCAAGTAGCATGGTGCCCCCAGCCATTGGCCTAAAGACCTGAATAGCTCCCTCTTCACCCAATTGCATCAGTCCAGTGCGTAATTGCTTAGAGCGCAAAGGATCGGCGGACTCAACCATGCGGAAAATTTCTGGTGCAAAGAATGGGAGCCCCGTAAATTGCAATTGCTCACCTTCGGTTAAGGTGTCACCCAATCGCAGCAAGCCATGATTTGGCAAGCCAATGATGTCGCCTGGAAAAGCCTCATCCAAAATATCCCGTCTTTGGGATAAGAAAGATAGCGCATTGTTGGTTCGTACTTCTTTGCCGTTGCGACAAATCTTGAGTTTCATGCCGCGCTGAAAATGGCCAGAACAGATGCGTAAAAAAGCTACACGGTCACGATGTGCTGGATCCATATTGGCCTGAATCTTGAATACAACTGCTGAGAACTTGTTCTCGGCAGGGCTGACCTCACGTTGCAAGGCTTTACGTGAGCCTGGCGATGGTGCGAGCTCAACCAATGTATTGAGAATCTCCCGCACACCAAAGTTGTTGATAGCTGAACCAAAGAAGACCGGTGACTGGCGGCCAGCCAGAAAGGCTTCGAGATCAAAGGCTGGCATTGCTTCTTTGATCAGCTCCACTTCAGCTAGGGCATTTTCTAAGTCTGTGCCCAGACGCTCTTTAAGGGCTGGATCATTTATAGCAACTACTGCATGTGAGTCTTCGGTCACGCGATCTTCACCTGCTTTGAACATGCGCATACGAGCATTGGCGATATCAATCACTCCGGCAAAGGATTTGCCCATGCCAACTGGCCAAGTGAAGGGTACTACTTCTATGCCAAGCGCAGTTTCAATCTCATCCATTAATTCCATTGGGGGCTTAACTTCGCGGTCCATCTTATTGATGAATGTCACGATAGGCGTATTACGCGCACGGCAAACTTCAAGCAAGCGCAATGTTTGAGATTCAACACCATTAGCAGCATCAATCACCATGAGAGCGGAGTCAACCGCAGTCAACACACGATAGGTATCCTCCGAGAAATCTTGGTGACCTGGTGTATCTAATAAGTTAATGATGCAATCACGGTATTCCATTTGCATCACCGAGCTTGCTACAGAGATGCCGCGCTGCTTTTCAATTTCCATCCAGTCAGATGTTGCATGACGGCTGGCTTTACGTGCTTTAACACTACCCGCAATTTGAATAGCTCCCGCATACAGCAGTAACTTTTCTGTAAGCGTAGTTTTACCTGCATCTGGGTGAGAGATGATTGCAAAGCTTCGACGTCTAAGTACTTCTGCGCCTGGAGTGCTGGAGGTAAGAGTTTCGATGGTAATTCTGCGTTGAGTATCTAGGTTCGGAGGCAATTATAAGCGTGCCAAGGTGCTTCAGAACTGCTCATGAGCCCCTACATAGCGCCATTGCCCGGGAGGAAGCGGTCCCAATGAGATGCGACCCATTCTGACGCGTTTGAGGCCTATCACTTTGAGGCCCACCATCTCACACATCCGACGAATTTGGCGCTTACGCCCTTCACGCAATACAAAGCGAAGCTGATCTTCGTTCTGCCAGCTAACCTGTGCAGGTTTGAGTTCTACTCCATCAAGAGAGAGACCATGTTTTAAGCGATCTAAATCTTCAAAAGAGAGAGCCCCCTCTACGCGCACTAAATATTCTTTTTCGATGGGGCTGTTTTCACCAATCAATAATTTGGCGATACGACCATCTTGAGTCAGAACTAGCATGCCTGTAGAGTCAATATCTAGCCTGCCTGCTGGCGCTAGCCCTTTGGTATTAAAGCGAGGGCTTCTACCTTTATCAAGCGGGCTGGCAAAGTAATTTTCAGGGGTAATCAAAGAGGCCGCCGGTTGATATTCTTGTTCGTCGTCATAGTGAGAAATGTAGCCAACGGGTTTATTCAGAATGACGGTAATGCGAGAGGCTTGCTGTGCTTTGGCGCCAGATTGCAACTCAATTTTTTGATCTCGGTAGGCGCGAACACCTAATTCATTCACCACTTCGCCATCTACTGTGACTAAACCTTGCTCAATGTATGAATCGGCTTCACGACGGGAGCAAAGACCAAGCTCAGAGAGTAATTTTGAGACGCGTACTTTTTCTTCCATGCTTGCATTATCCGATATTAGGGTTAAATACTGGCCTGGAGTTAAGATGGGGGCAGACGAAATAAAAAAGCCTGCTCATAATTTAATAAAGGATGACCAAATGACTATTGCATTAAAAAAACCACAAATCTATAAAATCCTTTATTTTCAAGTACTTACAGCTGTTGTAATTGGTGTTTTGCTGGGTCATTTTTACCCAAGCTTGGGTACAGAAATGAAACCATTTGGGGATGCCTTCATTAAAGGCATCAAGATGTTAATTGCCCCCATTATTTTCTGTACGGTGGTTCTAGGTATTGCCGGCATGGAAGACATGAAGAAGGTGGGCAAAACTGGTGGACTCGCACTGTTGTACTTTGAGATTGTGAGCACGATTGCTTTGATGGTCGGCTTAGTTGTAGTGAATGTGCTTCAGCCTGGTGCTGGCATGAACATCGATCCAGCAAGCTTAGACACCAAAGGAATTGCTTCGTATACCGGGCCCGGAAAAATAGGTACTACTACAGATTTCTTAATGAATATTATCCCGAGCAGTGCGGTTGATGCATTTGCTAAGGGTGAAATTTTGCAGGTTCTTTTCATTGCAATCTTGTTTGGATTTGCATTGCATAAGTTTGGTGGTCGCGGAACAATGGTGTTCGACTTAATTGAAAAAACATCCCATGTTCTCTTTGACATGATTGGTGTGATTATGAAGTTTGCGCCTATTGGCGCATTTGGCGCAATGTCATTCACCATTGGCAAATACGGCATAGTCTCTTTATTCTCTTTGGGCAAACTCATGGGCTCGTTTTATTTAACCTGCCTACTCTTTGTGTTCATTGTTTTAGGAATCATCGCGCGAATTAATGGGTTCAATATTTTTAAATTCGTGCGCTACATTAAAGAAGAGTTGTTAATTGTTTTGGGAACTTCATCATCCGAATCCGTCTTGCCACGCATGATGGAAAAAATGGAGCTGTTGGGCGCCAAGAAAGCGTGCGTTGGTTTAGTTATTCCAACGGGTTATTCATTCAATTTAGATGGCACCTCTATTTATTTAACAATGGCTGCAGTATTTATTGCGCAAGCAACCAATACGCCGATGACACTCATGCAGGAGGTCACGCTCTTGCTAGTGCTATTGCTCACATCTAAAGGTGCAGCAGGCGTAACCGGTAGCGGCTTTATTGTTTTGGCAGCCACCCTTTCTGCTGTTGGAGATGTTCCGGTTGCTGGTTTGGCGATCATCTTGGGTATCGATCGCTTTATGTCTGAAGCGCGAGCACTGACGAATTTAGTAGGCAATGGCGTGGCTACGATTGTGGTTGCCAAGTGGACTGGCGAGCTAGATCAAAAGCAGTTAACTAGCGTCCTTAATCGCGACAATTGGATTGAAGCACAAGAGCCAGAATTGATCTTGGATCAAAAGCAAGACAAAATGCGGTGATATTTAAGTGCGCACAATATGAACGCTACAGGGAGCCTCTTCGACGATTTTGGTCATTGAGGTTCTCCAAGGTGTTACCTTATTAGGTAGCTTATGTGATGCTCCAATCAATATGAGGGAGGCATCATTGTCTTTGGCAAATTCAACGATTCGAGAGGCGGGATCAAGTGCCTCAAGTACATGATAGGAAATTCTTTCGGGCGGTAATTTGAGTGGCTTAGCCCACTCCATCAGTTGCACTAGGTGGCCGCGGACGATACCGCTAGCTGTTTGACTTTCATGATTGCCTTCATAGGTTGGTGTGCTGGCAATCGTGCTCAAGCAAATTAGGCGACTTTCAGGATAGGCCTGCAATAAATTTTTCGCTGTAACTTGCATGCGCTCACGCAGAGCTTCATCAGACTGACGCGTATCAATCGCAGCAATCATGAGGGGCGCGTCAAGGTTGCCCATACTAGGCCGGGGGCTGGGAGAGGGCTCGTAACCAGCGGCTTTGAACATGCCTTTGAGATTTTCCCAAAAGCTAGGTGGCTCAACCCGGTCGGCACGTTCGGTAAGCGTAACGCCCTCGGGGTCTCGCAACACTTGACGTAAGCGCGCTGCGCTTTGATAGCGATCGGCAGCGCGTGGCTCTAGACATCTGAGCACTACTTCTTGTAACCAGCGAGGAATTTCTCTACGAATAGCGCGTGGTGGAAAAGGTTCTGCCCACATCCGTTTACGTAGACCACTCATTGTTTGAGGGTTACCAAATGGCAGTTCGCCAGTCAGCAACTCATACATGATCACGCCAATAGAAAAAATATCACTTCGCGAATCAGAGCGAATGCCAGCTACTTGTTCTGGAGAAATATAAGGCGCAGAGCCGATACCTTTTCGCATCTCTTCTGCAAGCAAGTCTGGGTATCGAGCGTGGTGCGACAAACCAAAATCAATGAGCGTTAACTTCCCCTTCTCATCAATCAAAATATTTTCAGGCTTGACATCTAGGTGGATGGCATCTTGTGAGTGCAGTGACTGAACGGCTTGCGCTAAATCTGCCCCAATGCGTACTACCTCATCAATCGTAAATACTTTACCTTCCTTGATGTAATCTTCTAATGGCCGGCCCTCAAACCTTTCCATCGCAATATAAGGACGCGTGGCCATATTGCCTGAACCTAAATATTGAGGAACGTAAGGACTTTTTAGGGAGCGCAAGATAGTGAGTTCGGTTTCAAAGCCGATCAAACTTTCAACCGGTTGATCTCTGCCAACACGCGGGATTTTCAGCAAGATAGGGACATCTATCCCCTCTTTAGTTGCTGAAAAAAGGCTCGCCATTCCGCCGCGGTGAACTTCCTTGCCTAAAACAAATCCATCTACTATTTTGCCTTCTTGAAATATATCGTCTACTGCTTGAATGTCGGTATTGATGGGCATTGTTTATTTGCCGGTGATGAGGCGGTTTGCCAGGTCTTCTGGCAGGCCAGCGCGACGTACTTTCTCTGCGGCAGTGTAGTGATCGTAGGGCGTACGATGAAATGTAAGGGCTTCTGAAGCGGGCTCAAAAACAGCAAAGCAGGCCTCTGGATTGCCATCTCTAGGTTGACCAAGAGAGCCAACAACACCTACCCATTGGCGATGAGGTAGTACCGGAATTTCATCGCCAGGGTGTGGTGCAAATCGAATGAGTTTCCCAACAGCGCTTTGATAAAAAAGCGCTTGCTCATGTGCATGACCAACAAAAGTGTAATTTTTGCCAGAGCTTTGTACACAACGCCATGCACTCATGCTGTCAGTAATGTAATTCCACTCGGCTGGATTGTAAGCAGAGGCATGCACAAAACAAATCCGATCTTCTTGAACCATCAGAGGAAGATTTTTAAGGAAATCTACATGGTCATTATTTAATTGAGATTTAGTCCACTCAATTGCGGCATTGGCGCTGGCGTTCATTTGATTACGGCTATCCTTAAAAACAGCCTCATCATGGTTGCCAAGAAGGGCAATCGCTTTTTTATTTTCTACGAGCCCGGCAACGCGTTCAAGCAGTGCAACAGGGTCGGCGTTATAGCCCACGAGGTCCCCCAGAAACACCATGCGAGTAACGCCAAGTTCCTCGGCACGAGCCATGCAGGCATCAAAAGCCTCTAAATTGCTGTGGAGATCGGCAAATAGCCCAATACGTTCAGTCATCCCTTAATGATAGGACAAAAGGCCCCTAGAAAGAAGGGTTATAGGGGCTCGGACCATTATCTGGTCGATTTTTAAAGCGCTTGTGAACCCAGTAGTATTCGGCCGGCCGAAGTCGAATTTCTGCCTCAAAGCATTGATTAAGGCGTGCGGTGTCTGACTTGGGGTCTGCCCCAGGAAAATTCTCTAAAGGCTTCCCAATTTCGCAAAGGTAACCTGATTCATCTGCTTTTAATGTGGTGGTCATTAAGCATACGTCAGCGCCAGTAATTTTTGCTAAACGAGAAATGGTGGTGATGGTATTTGTTTGAATTCCAAAAAATGGCACAAATTCAGAATCCTTAAGGCCTAAATCAAGATCCGGCGCAATGATGATGAAGTCTCCGTTGCGAATTTCTCGGATGATCGCCTTTGCGTTGCCTTGGCGATCAATTGAATTCCCGCCAAAACGGTTGCGCCATTCCACAATTCGTTTATTAAAGAAAGGATTCTTCATTCTCTGAAAAAATCCTGAAGTGCGCGGCCAATGTTTTGTTTTGGAGAGCGCGCTCAAAATAATACTGCCCTCAATCCCTGTGAAATGCATGTTTACTAAGATGCGAGGTTTCTTGCTTGAGAGGTCAACCGCTGATTTCACCTCAATCATATTGCTCAGTTGTTTAGAGCTGCCGCACCAGATAATACTTTTCTCTACGAGACTGCGTCCAAGCAATCGCCAATGCTCTTTGGCAAGATCGTCGACTTCAGTCGGACTTAAGCTTGGAAAGCATAAATGGAGATTTGTTTTGACCACTCGACTTCTATCGCTTGGAATTCGAGCCGCAATATATCCAAGGCCGTAGCCCAGCGCAACCAGAAGCCTATAAGGCAAGAGGGCAAGAAGCTTGAGTAGAACGACGACTACTTGATTGGAAAAAGACTTCAGCAAATTAGTTTTGCTCTGATTCGTAACGGTTGATGGACTTCTTATAGCGCACTAACATTTCTTCTGTAGAGCTGATCGACATACCTAAATCATTTACTAGGCCCGTATCAAGACGATATGCCCAGCCGTGAACAGTGAGATCTTGTCCACGCGCCCAAGCATCTTGCACGATAGTTGTTTCGCATACGTTAACTACTTGTTCAATAACATTGAGTTCGCAAAGTCGATCTTGACGCTTAGGAGTTGGAATAGCTTCACCTAAATAACGCTCATGTTTTTGATGTACGTCTTTTACATGACGCAACCAGTTATCAGCAAGACCTACGCGTTGATCGCTTAGTGCCGCGTGGACACCGGCACATCCATAGTGACCAACCACCAGAATGTGCTTGACCTTAAGCAAGTCAATTGCAAATTGAATAACGGATAAACAATTTAGATCAGTGTGAACTACAACGTTAGCCACGTTGCGGTGAACAAATAGCTCGCCTGGCAATAGGTCTACGATTTCGTTTGCAGGTACGCGACTATCTGCGCAGCCAATCCAGAGATACTCTGGTGCCTGTTGGTTAACTAGGCGCTTAAAGAAGTCGGGATCTTTTGCGATCATGCCTTCGGCCCACTCTCGGTTGCTTGTAAAGAGATGCTCTAGGGCTTGAGAATTTTTGTATGGCATGTTTTCAGTTTAAAGTACTTTAATGACGCCTAATTGGTTAAAACAAACCCCCGCCGGAATAATCTTAAATTTGCATTGTCAGCCAGGAGCCAAAGTAACCAAGGTCGTTGGCCTGCATGACGGCTGTTTAAAGATTTCTTTACAGGCGCCTGCCTTGGAAAATAAGGCTAACGAGCTCTTATTGACTTGGCTTTCTAAGCAATTAAGGGTGCCTCAAAAACAAATTCAATTCGTTTCTGGTCAAAATAGCCGCAAGAAACGAGTAGAAATTTGGGGCCCCATCAGTCCCGAGCAAATTGTACAGTTGTTGAGCCCTTGATTTAAAGGTCGGCGCTTACCAAAATATTGCCCATAAGATTCCCAAAATAAGCACCCACTTGCCTATGTAATAAACGGAGCGATGTTTTGCTTTGAGCTTTTTGGCTTGTGCACGGAGATGGTAAAAATAGGTAAACAGAATATTTACAAAGCCTATTTTTTCACCTTCAACATTTTGAGATGATGCAGCGCTCATTACATAGCGCCCAAACCAGCGATTGAATAGAGTAACTGCCTTAGTGTGAACCGGGCGCTCGACATCGCAAAATAAGATGATTCTTTGCTGATCTGTTTCATTAGCAGCGAAATGAATGTAAGTTTCATCAAACATGACCGCTTCCCCATCTTTCCAGAAATAACGCTCCCCATCTACATCAATAAAGCATTTGGGGTTGTTGGGAGTAGTTAGGCCAATGTGATACCGCAAGGAGCCCGCATAGGGGTCACGGTGGCGCACCAGCGTTGCTCCAGGCGGTAGTGAGGCAAACATGGCAGCCTTGACTGAGGGAATTGATTTAAGCAGTGCAACCGTTTTGGGGCAACCTGCTTGAGCAGAGGGCACCTCTTTTCCATACCAGCAGAGGTGAAAACGCTTCCATCCAGTACGAAAGAAGGAGTTAAAGCCAATATCGTTGTATCCAGTTGCCGCAGCAATAGATCCGCCTTCCTGCAGTGAAAGCGCTTCTTGTCGAATCATTTCCCAGTTATCTTGGATGAGCTGCATTTCAGGAAATTGGCTTACTGGAATAAAAGCACCGGGTTTTACTTTTGAAAATAAATACAAAAGTGCATTTACGGGAGCCAAAAGCACTTGGTAGTCGGTAAGAGATCTAATGACCCCAAAACGAACCTTTCCTCTGAAATAGACGTAAACGGCCGATGCTATAAAAATAAAAAAGATGATGTGGCGAATTTCCATGAGCTTTGTCTAAGTGGGGTAATTGTTAATATTTTAATTTGTATATCAGCCCTAAATTGACTATTTCTTATGCTCGGATGCTCATATACTTCAAGCAGAGGGTTTGAAAACCGGCCTAGGGTTTATGTGGAGTTTTGCTAAGGATGATCTTATGAATAGCTTTATAAAGTGGCTCTTAAGCCTTGTTTTAATTGGGTTAGTGGGTATTTCAGTCTATACGTGGGGAATGCTAACTTGGAGCTATGGCAGTGGTGAGCGTGCGGGGTATGTCCAGAAATTCTCTAATCGCGGTTACGTATGCAAAACCTGGGAAGGCGAATTAGCCATGGTTTCTATGCCAGGCACAATGTCAGAAAAATTCTTCTTTACGGTGCGTGAAGATGCTGTAGCGCAAAAAATAAATGCTAATTTGGGTAAAAAGGTGGCTCTTAAGTATGAGCAACACATTGGTTTGCCAACTACCTGTTTTGGCGATACCGAGTATTTTGTTTCTGATATCACCGTTTTGGATGAGTAATTTGTAGTCGTAGTAAAAAATTGCTGTAACGCAACTTTATTTTTGTAATTTTTTGTGGTTAAAATCATGTAAGCGTAATGTGCGCTGACATCAATATCTATAAGGAGCTTCACTTGAACAAAGCCGAACTAATCGCAGCGATTGCTGACGACGCGGAGATTTCTAAAGCCAAAGCTGAATTCGCATTGAATTCTGCAATCGACACAATTATCAAAGCTGTTACTAAAGGTGACTCAGTACAACTGATCGGCTTTGGTACTTTTGCTTCTGGCAAACGTGCTGCACGTATGGGTCGTAACCCAAAAACTGGCGAGCCACTCAAAATTGCTGCTGCAAAAACTGTTAAGTTTTCTGCTGGCAAAGCATTTAAAGATTCAGTTAACAAGCGTAAGAAGTAATTCTTCCTTTGTTGATAAAAAAGCCCGGCATGCCGGGCTTTTTTATTGCATCAAAAATCTCAATCAATTCAATTCATCACTACGCTGAGTTAGCTTTGCACTAAACGACGGTGACGATGGATGCTCATTAATATTCCTGCGCCAAAGCCAAGTGTCACCAATGCAGTGCCACCATAACTAATAAATGGAAGTGGCACTCCAACTACCGGCAAGAGACCGCTCACCATACCAATGTTGACAAATGCATAGGTAAAGAAAATTAAAGTCACTGACGCACCTAAGAGGCGCGTAAATAAGTTTGGCCCGCTCGCCGAGATCGCTAAGCCTCTTTTAATGAGTGCGAAGAACAAGGCAATCAATACCAGGTTGCCTAATAAACCAAATTCCTCAGAGAACACTGCAAAGACAAAGTCAGTATGTTTTTCTGGAATAAATTCTAGATGCGCTTGCGTTCCTTGGAACCAACCTTTGCCAAAGAATCCGCCAGAGCCAATAGCAATCATGGATTGAATGGTATGAAAGCCTTTACCGAGTGGGTCGCTAGTCGGATCTAGCAGAGTGCATATGCGATGCTTTTGATAGTCGTGCACAAATGGCCACACTACATCATTGGCACAAATAGTGCCGCCAAAAATAATAATTAACAAAATGCCAATGGCGCCCAAGCCAACAAATGGCAGTATCCATTTCCACGGCAGGCCCGCCAAGATGATGACGTATAGTCCTGCTGCAAAAACGAGTAACGCAGTTCCCAGGTCTGGTTGGCGTGCGATTAAAAAAACGGGTATCGCTAAAATCACAGTAGCAACACCATAGTCCCAGGATTTTTGAATGCCTTCTCGCTTTTGAAAGTACCAAGCAAGCATCAGTGGCATCGCAATCTTCATGATCTCGGATGGCTGAATGACAACTCCAATATTGAGCCAGCGACGAGCACCCTTTTTAATGAGTCCGAATACGGCTACTGCGATTAAGAGGGCAACACCAAATCCATAAATCCAAACTGCACCCATCTCTAGCCACTTTGGTGGAATGCGTGAAACGATCCACATCACTAAAAACGAGAGTGCGAGATTGCGCAATTCATCTGTAATTTGTACGGGAGTATTTTGACTTGCAGATAAAAAAGTAAAAAAGCCAACAGCCGCTAAGCCAAGCAGAATAAAGCCTAGCTGGCGGTCTAAACCAGCGAAGATGCTGGAGAAAAATCTTTTAACTTTGATTAAGGGGCTCTTTTCCATTCCGGAACCTCCTTGGGCCACTTGCCCTCAATGTAGTAGTCCAATGCTTGACGTGCAATCGGAGCGGCATACTGCGCGCCGAAGCCTGCGTTCTCTACAACCATCGCAATCACAATGGTTGGTTTATCCGCTGGAGCAAATGCGATATACAAGGCATGGTCGCGCAAAAATTCTGCTGTGGATCCATGTTTGTAATCTTTGGAGTTCAAACTAAATACCTGCGCAGTTCCGGTTTTTCCGCCCGCTTGATATCCAGTTCCTTTAAATGCTGCGGCAGATGTGCCAGAGTTATTAACCTCGACCATGGCCTTCTTAATCACTTCAATATTCTCAGCATTGAGATCGATCCGATAACTTTCTTTTGGGGTTGTCAGCACTCTGTTGCGAGTAAATGGATCTTCAATGGCTTTGACTAAGTGCGGCTTCATCACAATACCGTTATTAGCTACGTTTGCCATGGCATGGGCTAATTGCAAGATTGTGAAAGCGTTGTAACCCTGTCCAATACCCAAGGAAATAGTTTCACCCTCGTACCACTTTTGCTGCTCAGGTTTTTTGAAAGTATTTTTCTTCCACTCGGTGGATGGCAAAACACCCCTTGCTTCGCCTTGTAAATCAATGCCAGTGATTTGACCAAAGCCCAATGGCTTCATAAAATCGGCAATCATGTTTACCCCCATGTCTCGAGCAAGCATGTAGTAATACGTGTCACAAGATTCAACAATCGACTTTTGCATATCGACAATTCCGTGACCACCTTTTTTATCATCCCGGAAGGTGTGGTTGCCAAAGTCAAAGTAGCCAGGATCCGAAATTGTTTGTGATGGAGTACGCTTTTTATTTTCTAAAGCGGCTAATGCCATGAAAGGTTTGTAAGTAGATCCGGGTGGATAGATTCCTTTTAGTGGGCGGTTATAGAGCGGCTTCTGTGGAGAGTCATTCAACTCTTTCCAAGTCACCGAATCAATGCCTTCCACAAAATCATTCGGATTGAAGTTGGGCTTAGAGACAAAAGCCAATACATCACCTGTCGCTGGTTCAATGGCCACAAATGCACCGCGGAAATTTCCATATAGTTGCTCAACTAAATATTGGAGCTTGATATCAACGGAGAGAACTACATTTTTGCCGGGAACTGAAGGGGAGCTTGAAAGTGTACGCACCGGTTTGCCGCCCGCAGTAATTTCTACTTGATCGTAACCAGGCACGCCACGCAAAACATTTTCATAGCTTTGCTCTAAACCAATCTTGCCTACGTACTGAATGCCACGCAAAAAGGAAGCCTGCAAAGCATCGGGATCATCGGCCTTGGCGTCCTCAATTTCAGTCTGCATGCGCTCTTTGTCGCGTTGCGAAACGCGGCCAATATAGCCAATCAGGTGAGAGGCTAATTCGTTGTATGGGTACTCCCGAAAGCTTCTAGCCCGGATTTCTACCCCAGGAAAGCGATAGCGATTGGCCATAAATCGGGCAGTTTCGGTCTCGTTGAGCATGGAGCGCAGGGGGAAAGTGCCCATATTGCGAGAATCCTCCAGGGAGCGCTTGAAATTGCGACGATCCCGAGGCGAAATAGCAACGATTTCAGAAAGATCATTGATGAGCTGATCTACATTCCCTTTGACTTCTTCAGCGTTCACATCCAAGGTAAGGGCAGAATAATTTCGACCAATAACGATGCCATTGCGATCAATAATGAGCCCGCGATTTGCCGGCGCTGGAACCAAGGCAATGCGATTGCTTTCAGCCAGAAGTGCGTATTTTCCGTGGCTTATTAGTTGTAGCCATACAAGACGGGTAATGAGTAGTAAAAAGCAAAACGTGACAAATAGAGTCGCAATATGAATGCGCTCTTGAAAAGAGTCGAGATCCGGTTTTTTAAAAGAAACCATGCCGCTTCTTAAAGGGGTCGATTGTGATCAACATCTATAGGGCGACGTTGCGGCGCAAGCAAGATGCGGGTAGCTAGCGGCCAAAGTATTGCTTCAATCAAAGCCTGGATCGCGCCTGTTAAGGCCCACCAATAGACTTCACCGCTGAGCAGCCAGTGTGCCAGCACAGGAAATAGCGATACCAATAAGAAAATGGGAAGTAGGTGTAGGGCTTGCGAAAGAACAGTAAGGGCCACGATACGCCTGTGCCATGAGATAGCAAGGTAGGCGACCAGAGAGTAACTAAAGGCGTGCAATCCTAATAAATCGGAATTATGTACATCCATCATCAAGCCCAAAATGAAGGCCGTGATGACACTGACATAGCGATGCTGATGAATATTCCAAAAAACAATACACAGGATTAACCAATCTGGCACCCAACCGTAATTACCAATGGGTAATAGGTTTAATAGCAGCGCACAAAATAGGCTGAAATAAATAAAGACCGGATTTACCGGGCGCAGAATATAGCCGCTCTGGAAATCGATCATTGCATGCCTCGCGCGCGAGTTTGGCGTCTGCCCGGCGTATTGCTGAGCGGCGCACCAGAAGTGGATTTGTTATTCACAGTTGCCGCTTTGGCATCAAGTTGCGGATCGTACAACAGTGCAAGCGCTTGACGATAGCGATTTACTGCCGCAACGGGAACACAAAAGACGTTAGAAGAGTTCTTATCAACATTGCGCTCTATTTTGCTAATCACTGCTACTGCAAACCCTGGAGGGTAAACGCCATCGATCCCCGAGGTCAGCAAAATATCGCCAACTTCCAAATCACTGGCTACCGGTAAATAGCGAAGTTCCAGTGGGTTGCCGCGCCCTGCGCCGAATACGGCTGCACGAAGGCCGTTGCGGGCCACTTGGACTGGAACGGCAAAATCACGGTCCTCCAACAGGGAAACCTCAGCAGAGCGCTCATAGAGACGGACCACTTGGCCCAAAATCCCGGAATCATTGGCAATCGGGTTGCCAAGCTTTAGACCATCATTACTGCCGCGATTGATTACGATGCGTTGTGAAATTGGATTGGGTGGGTTAAACAGAATTTCTACCGGCAATGTTTTGAATGGAACCTGTTTTTGCAAAGTCATGAGCTCGCGCAGGTTTTGGTTTTCCACCATCAAAAATTCAGATTGATTTGCCAGCAAAGAAAGTTCTGCTTGACGCACTTTCATTACTTGGTTTTCTTGATCAAGAGTCGATCTGGTTGTGAAATACTCAGACGTCGCTTCGAAGGCATTGCGCGGCGCCATCATGACATATTCAAGTGGACGCAAAATCCAATTGACGTTGTTGCGAATGGGGTCGAGTGCTTTGAAACGAAAATCGATCAGCATCAGAGCGATGCTGATCGACAGACAGACAATCAGTTTAAGTAAGGCCGGAATGCCCTGTCTGAAAAGTGGTGGAGCGCTATGTTGCAATTCCCTGGTCGACGTGTATGTCGCTTACTCGTGCGAGAACACTCCGCCTAACTTATCCATGCGCTCGAGTGCGATACCGCAACCACGAGCCACGCAAGTTAAGGGATCTTCTGCCACATGAATTGGCAAACCAGTTTCTTCAAGCAAGAGGCGATCGAGGTCGCGCAATAAGGCTCCGCCGCCAGTAAGCATCATGCCGCGTTCAGCAATATCGGATGCCAACTCAGGTGGAATCTGCTCGAGAGCTGCTTTTACCGCAGTCACGATTTGATTCAATGGATCAGTTAATGCTTCCAGAATTTCGTTGCTAGTAACGGTGAAGCTACGTGGAATACCTTCAGAAAGATTGCGACCCTTTACTTCCATCTCGCGCACTTCAGCGCCAGGGAAAGCTGAGCCAATCGTTTTCTTAATCAGCTCAGCAGTTTGTTCGCCAATCAACATCCCGTAGTTACGACGAATGTAATTGGTAATCGCTTCATCAAACTTATCGCCACCAACACGAACAGAGCCTTTGTAAACCATGCCGCCTAATGACATGACGCCAACTTCAGTTGTACCGCCGCCGATGTCGACAACCATCGAACCCGCAGCTTCTGAGACAGGCAAGCCAGAACCAATTGCAGCTGCCATTGGTTCTTCAATCAGAAATACTTGTGATGCACCAGCGCCTAATGCAGATTCGCGAATCGCACGACGTTCAACTTGGGTAGATCCGCAAGGAACGCAAATGATGATGCGTGGACTCGGCTTTAATAATTTGCTTTCATGCACAAGTTTGATAAATTGCTTGAGCATTTGTTCGGTGATGGTGAAGTCAGCGATAACGCCATCCTTCATTGGGCGAATGGCCTCAATATTCCCTGGAACACGACCCAACATCGCTTTTGCCTCTTTGCCGACGGCCAAAATGGTCTTTTTGCCGTTTGGCCCACCTTCTTGGCGAATTGCCACAACAGAAGGTTCATCGAGGACAATACCCCGCTCACGCATATAAATTAAGGTGTTAGCGGTTCCTAGGTCGATGGCTAGGTCATTGGAAAAGTAGCTGCGGAAAAAACCAAACATGATGTAGTGGGAAAATAGAAAGTGTTAATGAAAATATATAGGAATGATACTCTCGTCCCATGAAACTTGATGATGTCCAGCGCATTGCGCACCTATCTAGGCTTGAGTTAAACCAGGCAGAAGCCGAGGCAGTTTTGCCTCAATTACAGGCCATTTTTTCCTTGGTTGAGGAAATGCAAGCCGTTGATACAAGTGGTCTTGAGCCTTTGGCTCACCCAATTCTCTTTTTGCGTGATTTGGCCCAACCCATGCGTGTTGACCAGGTTACCGAATCAGACCATCGTGCCGAAAACATGCAATCTTCCCCTGCTCAGCATGACGGCTATTTCTTGGTGCCAAAGGTGATCGAATGAGTTGGCACAACACCCCTATCGCTTTGATGGCAAAAGCACTGGCTGCAAAAGAGGTCTCCAGCAAGGAATTAACCCAATACTTTTTGGATCGTATTGAGGCTGGAAAACAGTGGAATGCATACCTTGATGTGAATGCTCACTTAAGCTTAGAGCAAGCAAATAAAGCAGATCAGCTTATTTTATCTGGAAAATCTGGTAAGTTGACGGGCATCCCTGTTGCCCACAAAGATGTCTTTGTAACGCGTGGCTGGAAGTCCACTGCGGCGTCCAAAATCTTGGCTGGATATCAAAGTCCTTTTGATGCCACGGTGGTTGCCAATCTGGGAATCCCAGACGAAGGTAATCCCCATGGCGCTGGAATGGTTTGTTTGGGTAAAACCAATATGGACGAGTTTGCGATGGGCTCGTCTAACGAGAACTCTGCCTATGGCCCTGTACTAAACCCATGGAATTCTGCCCACGTGGCCGGCGGTTCATCGGGTGGCTCGGCTGCAGCTGTTGCGGCTGGTTTGGCTCCAATTGCGACTGGCACAGATACGGGCGGCTCCATTCGTCAGCCAGCAGCATTTTGTGGATTAACCGGTATTAAGCCCAGTTATGGGCGCGTGTCGCGCTACGGCATGATTGCTTACGCTTCCTCGCTAGATCAAGCTGGGCCGATGGGCAAAACTGCAGAAGATTGCGCCTTGTTGCTGTCTGCAATGTCTTCGCATGATCCGCGTGACTCTACCTCCTTGGCTGATTCTGGTGAAGATTACGGTCGTTATCTCAATCAACATTGGAAGGAAGGTAATACCAATCCCGCAAAACCATTGGAAGGTTTGCGTGTTGGTTTGCCAAAAGAATTCTTTGCTGAAGGTTTGGCAAGTGATGTAGCGAAATCCGTTAATGAAGCAGCCAAGCTTTTAGAAAACTTAGGTGCATCGTTGGTTGAAGTGAGTTTGCCTAAAACCAAGTTATCCATACCAGTGTATTACGTTTTAGCGCCAGCAGAAGCATCGAGTAATTTGAGTCGCTTTGATGGCGTGCGTTATGGGTTTCGTGCCAATGAGTATCGCGATCTCAATGATATGTATGCCAAGTCACGTACCGAAGGTTTTGGTGCCGAAGTTAAACGCCGCATCATGATTGGAACGTATGTTCTTTGTCATGGTTACTATGATGCTTATTACCTGCAGGCACAAAAAATTCGTCGCATTATTGCGGCAGACTTTCAGGCTGCATTCAATCAGTGCGATGTCATCCTGGGGCCTGTAGCCCCTGATGTGGCTTGGCGTTTGGGCGAGAAATCTAAAGATCCCGTGCAAATGTATCTAGAAGATATTTATACGCTTTCTACAAACTTGGCAGGTTTACCGGCGATGAGTGTCCCATGTGGATTTAATGGAAATATTTTGCCTATTGGCATGCAGCTCATTGGCAATTATTTTTCTGAAGCACGCTTGTTGCAAGTGGCGCATCAATATCAGCAAGCCAGCGATTGGCATTTGCGTCCAGCAAGCGAGGTGGCATGATGCAATGGGAAGTCGTCATTGGTCTAGAGACCCACGCTCAGCTACAAACTCAATCCAAGATTTTTAGCGGTGCAAGTACACGCTTTGGTGCAGCCCCAAACACGCAAGCATGCGCAGTGGATTTAGCACTACCTGGTGTTTTGCCGGTGCTTAATCGTCAGGCTGTTGAACATGCGATTCGTTTTGGTTTGGCAGTGAATGCGAAGATTTCGCCAGCAAGTATCTTTGCCCGCAAAAATTATTTTTATCCTGATCTACCTAAGGGCTATCAAATCAGTCAGATGGAGATCCCAGTGGTTGTTGGTGGTCATCTGGCGATCTTGGTCGGGGATGAAATAAAAGTAGTTGAATTGACTCGCGCCCATATGGAGGAGGATGCTGGTAAATCCGTCCATGAAGAGGGCTTTACAGGTCCTCATGGCGAACCTTCTAGCGGGATTGATCTGAACCGCGCAGGTACACCACTCCTCGAGATCGTGACTGAGCCAGTCATGCGCAGCGCCGCTGAAGCCGTTGCTTATGCCAAGGCTTTGCATGGCTTGGTGGTATGGCTTGGGGTTTGTGACGGCAATATGCAAGAAGGCTCTTTCCGTTGTGATGCGAACGTCTCTGTGCGTCCCAAAGGCCAGACTGAATTTGGTACCCGTTGCGAAATTAAAAACTTGAACTCCTTCCGCTTTTTGGAAGAAGCCATTCAATATGAAGTGCGTCGTCAAATCGAGTTGATTGAGGATGGCGGTACCGTTGTTCAAGAAACCCGACTTTACGATCCTGATCGGCAAGAAACCCGCAGTATGCGTAGTAAAGAAGATGCAAACGACTATCGCTACTTCCCCGATCCTGACTTATTGCCCGTTGTGATTGATGATGCATGGATTACAGATGTCCTTAGTAAAATGCCTGCGCTGCCAGCCCAATTACGCGAGCAGTGGCAAACCGAGTTTGGCTTAAGTGCATACGATGCGCAGCTACTAACGCAGGACCGAGACACCGCAAAAGTATTTGAAGAGCTATTAGTAATTGTAGGTAAGCCATTGGCAAAAGCCGCAGCCAATTTAATTGCTGGTGAATTTGCTTCCTCCTTAAATCGTGCAGGTATTGCTACTGCTGAGGCGCCATTAAAAGCGGAGCATTTAGCGCCATTACTAACGCGTGTGGCTGATGGCACTATCTCCAACAAGATCGCTAAAGATATCTTTGCCATTCTTTGGGAAGAAGCGATTGCAGGTAAAGCTATCAGTACCGTTGATCAGGTGATTGACGCCAAAGGGCTGAAACAAATTAGTGATAGTGGAGCCATTGAGGCCATCATTGATCAGGTGTTAGCAGCTAACCAGAAATCGGTTGAAGAGTTCCGCTCGGGCAAAGAGAAGGCGTTTAACGCTCTCATTGGCCAGATCATGAAAGCCTCGCAAGGCAAGGCAAACCCTGGTCAGGTAAACGAGCTCTTACGTAAAAAGCTTGGTTAACCAAAGAACATATTTAGAAAGAAATACATGAGTGCAATCGATCCAAAGCAAGCCGAACAAGAAGAATTGGTTGCAGAGTGGTTACGTGTAACCCCAGGCTTCTTTGAGCGTTACGCTGATCTCTTTAATGAGATTCGGATTAAGCATCCACATGAGGATCGTGCGATCTCTTTGCAAGAGCGTCAGATGACGGTATTGCGTACACAAAATCAAGAGCTCAATCGTCGCTTAAGTGAGATGTTGCACTTTGGAAGTCGTAATGACAAAACCCAACAAAGTTTGGTTGCTTGGTTATTGCGTTTGATGAAGGCCAACAATAAGGCTGATGTGGAGTCTGCGATAACTTCGGGCTTAGCCGAAGTATTCGAAGTAGAGTCTGCGCAATTACTATCGCCTAACTCTGCTTTTGGCCCTTGGGTAGATACCCCGTTATGCGGCTCTGCTAAGGAGTTGGCAGCAGCTAGCGTAGATTTGTTAGCAAGCCAGACAAGCATTAATCCTGAATGGCAAAGCATGGTGGCCATTGGGTTGCCATTAGGCAAAAGTATTGGTGCCACTCAATCGCCCGCGGTGTTGCTGTTAGCCAGCAAGGATGAATCCCGCTTTACGGCGGATATGGGCGCTTTCTATTTGCGTCAAATTGCCGAATTAACTGCTGCAGCTTTGGATCGTATCCAGGCTTATGAAATTAAAGTCGACTGAACTACATCCTCTCATGCAAGAGTATTTGCATGAGTTACATGTGTTGCGTCAACTTTCGCCGCATACGCTTAAAGCGTACGGCATGGACCTGAGTGACCTGCAAAACTTTGCTCTTGAAGACAGTATTGAGTTGTTAAGAGTGAGTAACGGCCATGTACGTCGTTGGGCTGGCCGCTTGCATTCCAAAGGTAAATCTTCAAGAAGTATTGCGAGAGCCCTTTCAGCATGGCGAGGATGGTATGACTGGCTTACTGAAAAAGATGCCAGACGCGATGCCCGTGCCGGCAAGGTAACCAGCAATTTAATTGCCAATCCGGTTGACGACGTCAAGGCACCCAAGCGTCTGAAGTCTTTACCCAAGGCATTATCCGTCGAGCAGGCGCTTTCCTTGGTAAACCAAGCAGTCAAAGAGGCCGAAGAAAAAAAGGATTTGGAATCCATCCGCGACGCTGCCATTATTGATTTGCTATATTCCTCTGGCTTGCGCCTTTCAGAGCTCTTGGGGATTGATGTAATGCAAAGCAAAGATCGCCAACAGGAATCTGCTGGCTGGTTCGATTGGGATGCTGCTGAAGTAACGGTTTTAGGTAAGGGCGGCAAACGACGCTCTGTTCCAGTTGGAGCCCCTGCCATGAAATCACTTGCTACATGGCGAGAGCTGCGCGATGCTGGAACTTATCCAGAAGAATCCATCGCCTTGTTTTTGTCGGCAACAGGTAAGCGCTTATCGCCGCGTACGGTGCAAGCGAGATTGCGTACTTTAGCCATGCGTGCTGGTTTACCCACTCATGTGCACCCTCATATGATGCGCCATAGCTTTGCCAGCCACGTGCTGCAATCCTCACAAGATTTAAGAGCGGTGCAGGAGATGCTGGGGCACGCTAGCATTGCTAGTACCCAGATTTATACGTCTTTAGATTTTCAGCACCTAGCTCAGGCATACGATAAAGCGCATCCCCGCGCAAAGGCTGGCAAAGGCTGAGGAACTCGGTAAGATAGAAGGTTTCCCACTTTGGGAATTGTTGGCTTTTAGATTTTGATTGGATCATCCATGGCATTAATTCCGGTAACGATTTTGACGGGCTTCTTGGGAAGCGGCAAAACCACTTTGCTTAAACACATCTTGACTGAAGAGCATGGCAAAAAAATTGCCGTCATTGAGAATGAGTTCGGTGAAGAGAATATTGATAACGACATCTTGGTGCAGGATAACCAAGAGAACATTGTGCAAATGAGCAATGGCTGTATTTGCTGCACCATTCGCGGCGATCTCGTGGATGCTTTAAATGAGCTTTGGGAGCAGCGCAAAGATAAGAAGATTAGCTTTGATCGCGTTGTCATTGAAACCACAGGTGTTGCCAATCCTGGCCCCGTCGCTCAGACATTCTTTATGGATGATGATGTAGCGGATCATTATGTTTTAGATGCTGTAGTGACTCTGGTGGATGCCAAGCACGGTCAGCAACAACTCAATGAGCACGAAGAGGCTCAGCGCCAAGTTGGCTTTGCCGACCAAATATTTATTACTAAGACCGATTTAGTGACGCCTGCTGAAGTGGATGCCTTACGTAATCGCCTGATGCATATGAATCCAAGGGCGCCTATTACAGGCATTTCTAAGGGTGTGGTGCCCTTGAATGCTGTCTTAGACCTCAAGGGCTTCAATCTCAATGCCAAGCTGGATATTGACCCTCATTTCTTGGAGCAGGACGACCATGACCATGCGGATTGTGGTCACGACCATAGTCACGATCATGATCATAGTACCTGTGGCCATGATCATAGTCACGACCACCAGCACCAACACCATGGCCATGCTGGCCATACTGATCGCATCCAATCCTTTGTTTTTCGTAGTGATAAACCCTTTAATCACAAAAAGTTGGAAGACTTCCTGGGGGGCATTTTGGAGGTCTTTGGAGAGAAGATGTTGCGCTATAAAGGCGTGCTCTACGTGAAGGGAAGCAGCCGAAAAGTAGTGTTCCAGGGCGTTCACCAGATGATGGGCAGTGATTTAGCTGGCCCATGGGGCACAGAACCCAAGCAAACCCGTATGGTCTTCATAGGCATCGATTTGCCCAAGGACACCCTATTGGCAGGGCTTGAGGGCTGTTTGGCCTAGCAAGATTCGGGTACAATCCGCCGCCACGGCCCATATTGATGAATATTAATAAAAGGGCCGTAAAAGTTTGGCAGAATGAGGCAATAATGCTTCAAACCAGGAAAGAATGAGATGACGGTAAAAACAGCAACAAAACCAGCAACCGCTGCAAAAGCTAGTAGCAAGGCTGCAAGCGCTAAGGTTGCAAAAGGTGCTCCATTAACTGAGGCAGAGTTGCTCAAGATGTCCGACAAGGACTACATGAGTGCTGCGCAGTTAGATTTTTTCCGTCAAAAACTGCTCACTCTAAAAAACGACATTTTGAAGAATGCCTCTGAGACAACAGAGCATCTGCGTGAAAATATTTTGGTTCCTGATCCCGCTGATCGTGCAACGATCGAAGAGGAGCATGCATTGGAATTGCGCACGCGTGATCGTGAGCGCAAGCTGCTCAAAAAAGTAGAGCAAGCATTGGCGCGCATTGAGTCTGGCGACTATGGATGGTGCGAAGAAACTGGTGAGCCAATCGGCTTGAACCGTTTAATTGCAAGGCCTACAGCCAATCTATCTCTTGAGGCTCAAGAGCGTCGTGAACTCCGTCAAAAATTATTTGGCGAATAAATTTTAAGTAGCGATGACTAAGCATTTACCAACTATTAGTGATATCTCTCCTCTATTAAAGGCGGAGATTCTTGCTGAGGCTTTGCCTTATATCCGCGCGTATCACGGCAAGACTATTGTGATTAAGTACGGCGGAAACGCGATGGTGGAAGAGCGCCTCAAAGAAAGTTTTGCGCGCGACGTTATCTTGTTAAAACTGGTCGGCATGAACCCAGTAGTGGTTCATGGCGGAGGCCCACAAATTGATGAGGCCTTAAAGAAGATTGGTAAGACCGGCACTTTTATTCAAGGTATGCGCGTAACCGATGAAGAAACCATGGAAGTAGTGGAGTGGGTTCTAGGTGGCGAGGTGCAGCAGGATATTGTGATGTTGATCAACCACTTTGGTGGCCAGGCTGTTGGCTTGACAGGTAAAGACGGCGGCTTGATTCATGCTAAAAAAATGATGATTCCGAGTGACACGGAGCCAGGCAAAAAAATAGATATCGGTTTTGTTGGTGAAATTGAAGCAATTAATCCTGCTGTCGTTAAGGCTCTGCAAGATGACGCGTTTATTCCGGTGATTTCTCCTATTGGCTTTAGTGCAGAAGGCCAGGCTTACAACATTAACGCTGACTTGGTGGCTGGCAAGATGGCTGAAATTCTTCACGCGGAGAAGTTGGTCATGATGACTAACATTCCGGGCGTGATGGATAAAGACGGTAAGTTACTGACAGATTTAACTGCGCGAGAAATTGATGCACTCTTTGCTGATGGCACTATTTCTGGCGGCATGTTGCCGAAGATTTCTTCTGCATTAGATGCGGCTAAGAGCGGCGTGAATTCAGTGCACATCATTGATGGCCGCATTGAGCATTCTTTATTGTTAGAAATTCTGACCGAGCAAGCGTTTGGTACGATGATCCGCTCTAGATAAGTAGATAAACATGCGCGAGTCCTTAGATCCAGCAAACATCAACGACAGAAACGCTGACGCTGGTGTAGCTCGTAAGCGCCCTCGCCCAGGCGAACGCCGCTTACAGATTCTACAAGTGCTTGCTGAGATGTTACAAAACCCTAAGGGTGAGCGTGTCACTACGGCGGCTTTAGCAGCCAAGATTGAAGTATCAGAAGCGGCTCTATATCGTCACTTCGCCAGCAAGGCGCAAATGTTCGAGGGCCTAATTTCTTTTATTGAGCAAACTGTTTTTGGATTGATTAATCAAATTAATCAAAAAGAAGAGTCTGGTCTTGCTCAGGCGCGCGGTATCTTGCAAATGCTTTTATTCTTTGCTGAAAAGAATCCTGGCATGACTCGTGTTTTATTGGGCGATGCTTTATTGCAAGAAGATGATCGTCTTCAAGAGCGCATTACTCAAGTGCTCGATCGTGTCGAGGCATCTCTTAAGCAAGCTCTGCGTATCGCCCAAACCCAAGGTGGTAATTGGGCGCAGCTGGGTCAGGAAGAGGTCAGCATCCGTGCGGCCATGTTGATGAGTTTTGTTTTGGGTCGTTGGCATCGCTTTGCCCGTAGCGGATTTAAGAAACTGCCAACTGAAGCCTCTGATGTTAGTCTGCGCCTTCTCCTGTCAGAATGAGCGAGCTACACCTCTCTAGAAATACTATTCATTTTGCCGAGCCCCTGCCTTTGCAGAGTGGCGCCATCTTGTCTGGCTATGATTTAGTGATTGAAACTTATGGCAAGCTCAACGCCGATAAAAGTAATGCTGTTCTCGTTTGTCATGCGCTCAACGCATCTCACCACGTAGCGGGACCAAGTCCAGAAGATCCAGAAGATATTGGTTGGTGGGACAACATGATTGGTCCGGGCAAGCCGGTGGATACCGATCACTTTTTTGTCATAGGCGTTAATAATTTAGGTTCTTGTTTTGGTTCTACTGGGCCAATGAGCATCAATCCCGCTACCGGCAAGCCATATGGCGCTGATTTTCCTGTAGTCACGGTTGAGGATTGGGTGAATACTCAGGCCCGCCTGGCTGATAAATTGGGCATTCGGAAGTTTGCTGCGGTGATGGGCGGAAGCTTGGGCGGCATGCAGGCTATGGCTTGGGCCATTCAGTTTCCTAAGCGCATAGATCACTGCGTGGTGGTGGCCTCTACCCCAAGGCTGAGCGCACAAAACATTGCTTTCAATGAAGTGGCGCGTAATGCCATTCTGTCTGACCCTGATTTTCATGGTGGTAACTATTACGAGCATGGCGTTGTACCAAAACGCGGTTTACGTTTGGCGCGTATGGTTGGTCACATCACCTATTTGTCTGATGATGACATGGCAGAAAAATTTGGACGAGAATTGCAGCGTCCTAATGGCGAGTCAAATGACTATCGCTTCAGCTTTGATGTTGAGTTTGAGGTTGAGAGTTATTTACGTCATCAAGGTGATAAGTTTTCAAGCTACTTTGACGCCAATACTTATTTATTGATTACGCGTGCGCTAGATTATTTTGATCCGGCACGTCGTTACGATGGCAGTCTGAATCGCGCTTTAGCGGAAGTACAAGCCAAGTTTTTGGTTGTCAGCTTTTCAACCGACTGGCGTTTCTCGCCTGATCGCAGTCGCGAGATTGTGCAATCTTTGCTGAGTAACAAGAGTGAAGTGACCTATGCGGAGATTGATGCGCCACATGGACACGACGCATTCTTATTGGATGATGAGCGTTATCACAATCTTGTTAGAGCTTACTTTAAGCAAATGCGCGAGGTTCAAGCATGAGTCATTTCAATAAGCGCGCCGACTTTGCTGCCATAGCTAATTGGATTGCACCAAATACTCAAGTGCTGGACCTCGGTTGTGGTGATGGTAGCTTTTTAGAATTTTTGCAGAAACAAAAACCTGTTCACACTTATGGCGTTGAGATTGATGATTCTCGCGTACTCTCTTGCGTGCAAAAAGGCTTGAATGTTATTCAGCAAGATTTAGAGGGCGGCTTAGCTCTCTTTGAGGACGGTAGTTTTGACACGGTTGTGCTGTCACAAACTCTGCAAACCATTCATCAAACTGAAAAGATTTTGCGTGAGGTCGTTCGTGTAGGTAAAGAGTCAGTGATCTCCTTTCCAAACTTTGGACATTGGTCTCATCGATTGGCCGTTGGCCTGGGCCGCATGCCAGTATCTAAGAGTTTGCCTTATCAGTGGTACAACACGCCCAACGTGCGCGTGCTCACCGTTGCTGACTTTGAGAAGTTAGCCTCAAGCCTTGGCCTGAAGGTAATCGATCAATGCATCTTGCATGAGGGTCGCCAAGTGACTTTGATGCCAAATTTATTTGGTAGCCTCGCTTTATTCCGCATTCGTCGTGCCTAACAAGCAACTCCATGTAGTGAAGTCCTGGCTTCAAGACTTTCGGGTTTATCTCGAATGGCCTTGTTTGCGCATGTTGTTCTTGGGTTTCTCCGCGGGCCTCCCTTTACTACTTATTCTGGGAACACTGAGCTTTTGGTTGCGTGAAGCCGGCATTGATCGCAGCACCATTGGTTACTTAACTTGGGTTGGTTTGATCTATGCTTTTAAGTGGGTTTGGGCTCCACTTGTTGATCGCCTACAAATCCCGCTCTTAACTAAATTTTTTGGACGCCGCCGCAGCTGGCTACTCTTTGCGCAAGCACTCATTATTTTGGGCCTGGTCGGTATGTCGACTTTAGATCCCAAGCTGGCACTCAATTCCATTGTTTGGTGTGCGCTCTTGGTAGCTTTTGGATCTGCCACTCAAGATATCGCATTAGATGCTTTTCGTATCGAGTCAGCCAATAGTGACCATCAAGCAGCCCTTGCTGCTACATATCAAACTGGATATCGTCTTGCCCTAATTTGGGCTGGCGCCGGCGTGCTTTGGCTTGCTGCTCGGGCTGAAACAGGCAGCGGCTACGACGCCAGCGCATGGCAGTTTGCTTATCTTTGTATGGCAGCTTCTATCGGGGTGGGAGTGATTACAACGCTCTTGAGTAAAGAGCCAGCAAGATACGAATTAGCCAAAGTACGCACTGCTAAGGCCTGGCTTTATCAAACCTTGGTTGAGCCATTTGCAGAATTTATTACGCGCTATCGCTGGCATGCCATTTTGATTTTGTCTTTAATTGCCATCTACCGTATTAGTGATGTCGTGATGGGCATCATGGCCAATCCGTTTTATGTTGATATGGGTTACACCAAAGATGAAGTTGCAGCCGTCAGTAAAGTATTCGGTGTGGTGATGACCTTGGTCGGCGCTTTTGTAGGCGGTGTGCTCACATTGCGTTTTGGCGTGCTGCGAATTCTATTTGTGGGTGCAGTTCTCTCGGCGGTCAGCAATGTATTGTTTGCTTGGCTGGCCACTCAAGGACATGATTTACATGGTTTGATTTGGGTCATCTCTGCAGATAATTTAAGTTCTGGTATCGCTAGTGCAGCCTTTATAGCTTTCTTGTCATCACTTACTAATATCCGTTACTCAGCTACCCAGTACGCCCTGTTTAGTTCGATGATGCTGCTCTTGCCCAAATGGTTGGCGGGCTTCTCCGGAGTGTTTGTTGATAACTTTGGGTACGAAGCATTCTTCTACGGCACTGCCATTATTGGCGCCCCAGTCCTACTTCTTATTTGGGCAACGATTCATTTCAAGATCGTGCAGACCAAAAAAGAGGGGGAGTAAAAGCGGAGTGATGGGGAAAGTAAATTCTCCCCGTTACTTGTTAAATCTTCCAGTCGTAATCCACGGTAAGTGGTGCATGGTCTGAGAATTTCTCGTCCTTGTACACCGCAGTTTTCTTGGCTGTAGCAGCAATACCAGGGGTGGTGATGTGATAGTCAATTCGCCAGCCAACATTCTTAGCATAGGCTTGGCCTCGATTACTCCACCAGGTGTAGCAAGTTTCTGTTGCCTCTGGTTCAAGATGTCGATAGACGTCTACGTAACCTACTTTGCTAAAGAGATTGGTAAGCCACGCGCGCTCCTCAGGTAAGAAGCCAGAATTTTTGAGATTCCCTTTCCAGTTCTTCAGGTCAATTTCTTGATGGGCAATATTGACATCGCCGCATAGGACTATTTCACGACCTGATTTTTTGAGAGAGACGAGATGTGGCAGAAAGCTGTCGAGGTAGCGATATTTAGCCTCTTGGCGCTCCTCAGAGCTTGAGCCTGAGGGCATATAAACAGAGATCACTGATAAACCTTTAAAGCGGGCTTCAACATAGCGCCCTTCAGCATCAAACTCTTCATTGCCATAGCCGTACAAGACCTCATCTGGCTTATGGGGCGTATAAATACCGCAACCGCTGTAGCCCTTTTTCTCCGCATGATGGAAGTAGCCATGCATGCCGTCGGGATTCAGAATGGCGTCCTCTAGATCATCGCGCTGAGCCTTAAGCTCCTGCATACAAATGAAATCAGCCTTTTGCTTCACAGCCCATGGCAGAAAGCCTTTTTTGACTGCGGAACGGATACCGTTGAGGTTCGCGGAAATGATGCGTAACATGTAGGCCTATGAGCTCAAATAATTCAAATCAAGATAACTTTATTCGTTTTGCCTTAGAGGCAAAGGTTTTGTCCTTCGGGGAGTTTAAAACCAAAGCGGGAAGACTCTCACCTTATTTCTTTAACGCTGGTGAATTTAATGATGGAGCTCGTCTAAGTGCATTGGGTCGTTATTACGCCAAAGCCTTGCAAGAATCGGGTATCCAGTTCGATATGCTTTATGGACCGGCATATAAGGGAATCACACTTGCAGCGGCAACAGCCATTGCACTGGCAGATGATGGGATTAACGTTCCATATGCTTACAACCGCAAAGAAGCTAAAGATCATGGGGAAGGTGGCATGCTGGTTGGTGCGCCTGTAAAAGGCAAAGTGGTCATCATTGATGATGTGATTTCTGCTGGCACTTCAGTTAGGGAATCCGTAGATCTTATTCGCAAAGCGGGAGGAGAGCCTGCAGCAGTATTGATCGCTTTGGATCGGATGGAGCGCTCAGGGAATGCTGTTGAAATTGGAGACAAGTCTGCAGTGCAGGCCGTAGAACAAGAGTTTGGTTTGCCAGTTGTCACGATTGCTAACTTAGCTGGCTTAATGTCTTTCCTAACCTCTTCTAGTGATGCTCAGCTCACTCATTACTTGCCCGCTGTTAAAGCCTATCGCGATCAATATGGAATCTAAAAGCAGCTACTTTTAGATTGTTGTTTCACCTTCAAAGACAGTAACGGCTGGTCCAGTCATGATGACGGGCTGGGCTACGCCATTAATTATTCCGCCCCAAGCAATCTGCAAATCTCCACCGCGGGTATGCACTTTTACAGGCGAGTCTAGCAAGCCTCTGCGAATCCCTGAAACCACGGCTGCACAAGCGCCGGTACCGCAGGCCAAGGTTTCTCCAGCGCCCCGTTCAAAGACGCGAAGTTTGATTTCATTGCGATTGATCGCTTGTAGGTAACCTACGTTTACCTTTTTTGGAAACGCAGCAAACTTTTCAATTTCAGGACCCTCTTCTAAAACGGGCGCACTATCGATATCACCAACTACTTGGACCGCATGTGGATTGCCCATTGAGAGGACGCCAACCAAACTGTCGTGGGTAGCGGGGTAATTCAAAGGGAGTGCATAGAGGGTTTCTTGAAATTCTTGAACGCTTGCCAAACCAGTCGCATTAAATGGAATATGGCTGTGTTCAAAAATTGGCGCACCCATATCCACCTCCACCTGGCCATCCGGATGGGACTTGAGAGTCAGAACGGTGTGTGCCACTTCCACGCGCAAAGGATTCTTATTGGATAGGCCGCCCTGGCCTTGCACAAATCGTACAAAGCAGCGCGAGCCATTACCGCATTGTTCAACTTCACCGCCATCCGAATTAAAAATGCGGTACCGAAAATCAGCATCAGGGCGCGTGGCTTTTTCAACCAGGAGAATTTGATCGGCACCAACGCCAAATTGACGATGGGCTAAGGCTTGCCATTGATCCTTGGTGATACCGCTTAAGTCTTGGTCGATACCATTGAGCACAATGAAATCATTGCCAGCACCATGCATTTTGGTGAAGCGAAGCTTGCGTACTGAATTGTTGGTATTGGTGCTCAAAATAATTCCGTTTAATCGTAAAGACTGGGTTCGCCTTCGGGCCTGTGTTTAAAACGCTTATGAACCCAATAGTACTCTGCTGGTCTTTCTTGAACAAGTTCCTCGATATATTGATTTAGGCGAGCAGTATCTTTTTCAACATCATCGCTAGGGAAGTTTGGCAATGGCTCACTAATATGGCAGGTATAGCCTTTACGGTCTTTGTTTAAGGTAGTTGTCATTAAACATACTTCAGCGCCACTGAGTCTTGCCAGGCGAGAGACTGAGGTAATGGTATTGGTCTGTATGCCAAAGAAGGGCACAAAGACGGAGTCACGTGGACCCAAGTCAATATCGGGTGCAATGAAAATAAAGTTACCCGTTTGAATTTCACGAATCAGGTCACGTAAGCGGCTCTGTCGCTCAATGGACTTCCCACCAAAACGATTTCTCCACTCAATCATTTTTTGATTGAAGAAGGGATTCTTCATGTTTTGATAAAGGCCTGCGCCTCGGGGCCAGTCGTGTTGATTGGCCAATACTGAAAGCGCCATAAAGCCGCCTTCAAGCCCAACAAAGTGTGGATTAATCAGTAGGCGTGGCTTGCGATCTCCCAAAGTAATCGCTGATTCAATGGTGACGATATCGGTAATTTGTTTGCCACTACCCAGCCAAATGCGACTTCTCTCTAATACGCTGCGGCCAAATAATTTCCAGTGCTCAAGCGCCAGATTTTCAAGTTCTTTTTCGCTAAGATTGGGAAAGCACAAACGTAAATTGGTGTTCACTACGTGGGTGCGGCTGTTTGGAATATGGGCGGCAAGCCAGCCCAGGCCGTAGCCCACATGGATGGTGATCGTATAAGGCAGGAAGGCAAAGAGACGCAAAAGACTGAGCGCCAAGAAATTGAAGAGGTTTTGTAACCAGGTCATTTCAAAAATGATAACGAATTTATTTAATTGCTTGGGGGTAATTCTGCACCGGCGGGATGCTTATAGCGGTTGTATGACCAAATAAATTGTTCTGGCGCAACCAGAACTGCATTTTCAATTGCAACGTTGAGTTCTGCAGCGGCAAGATTGGCATCTTCAGATAAAGGCGCAAGACGAGTAGCCTGCATGAGCCATCCTTGGCCAATACCTTTGCGCTTAGCGGTAAACATGACTACTGGCGTGTTATTCCGATTGGCTAGACGCGCTGGTAATGGCGTTGTGTATGCAGGACGCCCAAAGAATGGGACCCAAACACCTTCGCCACCACTGGGTACTTGATCCGGAAGAATGCCAATCGCCTCGCCTCTGGTGAGCGCTCTAGTCATTTGGCGCACGCCATTGAGGTTGGTCGGCACGAAATGCATATTCGGATAAGCGCGACCTTCTTCTACTACTTCATTGAGCCATTCTTGGCGTGAAGGTCGATAGAGAATAGTTGCTGGGAAATGCTGTGCGAGAACACGAGGAATGATCTCAAAGCCACCAAGATGAGGAGTCAGCATGACTAAGCCGTGCCCTTCGCCTATCGCCGCCTCAACCACATCCCAGTTTTGCACTTCCACTAATTTCAGTGCTTTTGCAGGGTTGCGCCAAATCCACAAGCTGTCTGAAAACAGCATTCCAGAGGCCCTTACTGCATCCCAAAGCTTGAATGGCAGGCCCCGTGCGTCAACTACTGCTTCGTATTGGGGTCTAAAGAGTGAGCGATATTGTTTGGACCCTAGATAGGCAAGCGTGCCTAAAAAGGCCCCAATCACTTGCACTAGCGCAAGAGGAAGCACGGCAATCGCATTAAGGCAGAGCTTGAGAAGGAGTTTTCGCACCCTCTAATGATATTCAATGCCGCTCTCAGTGTGTGGATTTCAGCATGCGTTGCTGAATTAGGCATTTTTCGGATAAAATCACTCTATCGCTGAGTTAAGGCAACTTGCAGGGCGATTCATAAATTCTGCTAAAGCGTCGCCGTTGTAGTTCCTGGCACGTCGAGTTGTCCCAATGATCGTGTTAATTATTAAAGGAATATGCAATGGCAAATGATTACTTCTTTACCTCAGAATCGGTTTCTGAAGGTCACCCCGATAAAGTAGCAGACCAAATCTCTGATTCGATTCTCGATGCCATCTTGGCTCAAGATCCGACTGCGCGTGTTGCAGCAGAAACTTTGTGCAACACCGGCTTAGTCGTTTTGGCTGGTGAAATCACTACAAACGCTAACGTTGACTACATTCAAGTTGCTCGCAACACTTTGCGTGAAATTGGTTACGACAACACTGACTACGGTATCGACTACAAAGGTTGTGCAGTATTGGTTGCTTACGATAAGCAAAGCCCTGATATCGCTCAAGGTGTTGATAAAGCCCATGATGACGGCTTAGATCAAGGCGCTGGTGACCAAGGCCTCATGTTTGGTTACGCTTGTGATGAAACTGCAGAGCTCATGCCTTTGCCAATTCACTTATCACACCGCTTGGTTGAGCGCCAATCACAATTGCGTCGCGATGGCCGTTTGAACTGGTTGCGTCCTGATGCGAAGTCACAAGTGACCTTGCGCTATGTGGATGGCAAGCCGGATTCTATTGATACTGTGGTGTTGTCTACTCAACACGATGAAGAAATTTCTCTCGAAAAATTACGTGAAGCAGTCATCGAAGAAATCATCAAACCAGTATTGCCTAAGCATTTGATCAAAGGCGCTATTAATTTCTTGGTAAACCCAACTGGACGTTTTGTTATCGGTGGCCCACAGGGTGATTGTGGTTTAACTGGTCGTAAAATTATTGTGGATACCTACGGTGGTGCGGCCCCTCACGGCGGCGGCGCTTTCTCTGGTAAGGACCCATCTAAGGTTGACCGCTCTGCTGCATACGCTGGTCGTTATGTTGCGAAGAACGTGGTTGCTGCTGGTTTGGCAAGCAAGTGCTTGATTCAGATCTCTTACGCGATTGGTGTTGCTAAACCAACTTCAGTGATGGTGAGCACTTTTGGTACTGGCAAGATTTCGGATGAGAAGATTGCTCAATTGGTTTCTGAGCACTTTGACTTGCGTCCTAAAGGAATTGTGAAGATGCTTAACCTCTTGCGCCCAATTTATAAAAAGACTGCTGCTTATGGCCACTTTGGTCGTGAAGAGCCAGAATTTACTTGGGAGCAAACAGACAAAGCAGCCACATTACGTGCTGCAGCTGGTCTGTAAGTAGGAAATACGCAGTTTGTAGGTGTATTGAGGCGAAATATGCCGTAATTGTTTACAATTACGGCATACCTTCAAGGAGCGTTGCAAGGAATGCTGAGACCCAGCACTTCCCCAGGCTTGAAGGGAGTGGGCTCTAAGGTAACCCCCGGAGTTTGCTAATTGCAACCGCGCTCGCTAACCCATGATTCAATGGCTAGCGAGTTTTTACTCCAGCATTGGATCGTATTTAGCTGGAGCATTAATGAATACCGTTTCTGATTTAAATAACTTTGTTGCAACTCGTTGCGCAATTGCTGATATTTCTTTGGCTGACTTTGGCCGCAAAGAAATTGCCATTGCTGAAACTGAAATGCCTGGCCTGATCGCCATTCGTGATGAATTTGCTGCACAACAGCCATTGCGTGGCGCACGCATTACTGGTTCATTGCACATGACCATTCAAACTGCAGTGTTGATCGAGACGCTAGAGGCACTCGGTGCTGAAGTTCAATGGGCATCTTGCAATATTTTCTCTACACAAGACCATGCTGCTGCAGCCATTGCTGCTAACGGCACGCCAGTATTTGCTATTAAAGGTGAAACCCTTGAGCAGTATTGGGACTTTACTCACCGCATTTTTGAGTGGGCTGATGGCGGCTACACCAATATGATTTTGGATGATGGTGGCGATGCTACTTTGTTGTTGCACCTTGGAGCGCGCGCTGAGAAAGATCAAGCTTGCTTGAACAATCCAACTAGCGAAGAAGAAACTATTTTGTTTGCTGCTATCAAGAAAAAATTGGCGCAAGATCCAACTTGGTACTCAACACGCTTAGAAAAAGTTAAGGGTGTTACAGAAGAAACGACTACTGGCGTACATCGCCTGTATCAAATGTTTGCCAAGGGTGATTTGAAATTCCCGGCAATCAACGTAAATGACTCTGTTACTAAGAGTAAGTTCGACAACCTCTATGGTTGCCGTGAGTCTTTAGTAGATGCGATCAAGCGTGCTACTGACGTGATGGTGGCCGGTAAGGTCGCCGTGGTTTGTGGTTATGGGGATGTGGGTAAGGGTTCAGCTCAAGCATTGCGCGCTTTATCAGCTCAGGTTTGGGTAACTGAGGTAGATCCAATCTGTGCATTGCAAGCGGCAATGGAAGGCTACCGTGTTGTGACGATGGATTACGCTGCTGATAAAGCGGACATCTTTGTTTCTGCAACAGGCAACTACCATGTGATTACACATGACCACATGGCCAAGATGAAGAATCAAGCTATCGTTTGTAACATTGGCCACTTTGATAATGAGATTGATGTTGCTGGTATTGAGAAATACAAGTGGGAAGAAATCAAGCCACAAGTTGACCATGTGATTTTCCCAGCTGCCAATGGCAAGCCTGAAAAGCGCATCATTATTTTGGCTAAAGGTCGTTTGGTCAACCTGGGTTGTGGCACGGGACACCCTTCATATGTCATGAGCTCTTCATTTGCAAACCAAGTGATTGCACAAATTGAATTGTGGAATGCAGTCGGCACAGATAAATACCCAGTTGGCGTTTACACATTGCCCAAGCACTTGGATGAGAAGGTTGCACGCTTACAGCTCAAGACTCTCAATGCTGAGTTAACCGTGTTGTCAGATCAGCAAGCTTCTTACATTGGCGTAACGAAGGAAGGTCCATATAAGGCTGACCATTACCGTTATTAATCCAATTACTTTTCAATAGATACCTAGGCCCAAAATCATGGAATTAAGCGTCGAATTCTTTCCTCCAAAAACACCTGAGGGTGAGAGTAAGTTGCATCTGGTGCGCGAGCGTTTTTCTGAAACACTCAAGCCAGCGTTTTATTCCGTGACCTTTGGTGCCGGTGGTTCTACTCAGTCTGGCACATTAAAAGTGGTGAGTGACATTCATGCTGCTGGTGCAGCCGTTGCCCCCCATTTATCTTGTGTTGGCAGCTCACGTGAAAGCGTGCGCGAGATGCTCAAGCAATATCAAGCCTTGGGCGTAAAGCGAATTGTGGCTTTGCGCGGTGACTTGCCATCTGGCATGGGTCAGTATGGCGAGTTTCATCATGCCAATGAATTGGTAGAATTTATTCGCTCAGAAACAGGCGATTGGTTCCATATCGATGTAGCTGCTTATCCAGAAACGCACCCACAAGCGAAGTCACCTGCTAGTGATATCGATTTCTTTGTGCAAAAGATGAAGGCGGGCGCTAACTCCGCGGTTACTCAGTATTTTTACAACAGCGATGCTTACTTCCGCTTCGTAGACGAGGCTTATGAATTAGGCGTTACACAGCCAATTATTGCCGGCATTATGCCGATTACCAATAGCAGCCAATTATTGCGATTCTCTGATGCCTGTGGCGCAGAAATTCCACGCTGGATTCGTTTACGCCTTCAATCCTACGGTGATGACGTCGCGTCTATTCGTGCATTTGGTGAAGAAGTGGTGACCGACTTGTGCGATCAGTTGTTAACTGCTGGCGCACCTGGCATTCATTTTTACTCGCTAAATCAGGCTGATGCAGTTTTAGCGATTGCAGACAATTTGGATTTAACGAAGTAAATCAAATAAGTAAGCCAGACTCCGTCAACAGCATATCCAGGTGCTCGTCATGTGTTTGAGCAGCCCATTGAGAATCATCTAATTTTTGCCAATCAAATCCAACCCCCATGCAAATGAGGTTTGGATTGTCTTTTCGCAACTGCGCTAGGGTTCGATCAAAATACCCGCCGCCATAGCCTAGTCGCCAGTAGTGTGCTTTACCGCTCACAACAGAGCTAGACCAGCCAACGCAGGGAATCAGGATACAGTCAGGAATGAGTTGTGGCCTGGCGGTATTTTCTGGGCTAGGCTCAGGAACTCCGTGAGCGCTTGGAATTAATGCATCGCCCTCTTGCCACTCGTAGAATTCAAGATGCTTATCCGGGCGTGCATAGGGCAGCGCTAAGCGACGCTGAGGGACATTCTTCATCCAGCTTAATAAAGTGGGGCGTAAATCAATTTCATCTTGAATGGGCCAATAAAGGGCGATTGAGCGAATGAGTTTGCCTTCATTTGCTAAAAAATGATTGAGGCCTGCAATCAAGCCCGCTTCTACAGAAGCATAGCCATTCCCAGCAGCAATTTCTTTGCGTTGTTTTAATAAATCTTGGCGAAGAGTTTTTGGTGAATTACCGTGCATATCGACCATTATCAGGCGAAAATTAAAGGATATAGTAATCAATTACTGCAAGGCCTCTAGCCTTGCAAATAGAGATAGGGTTGAATCGGAAGAATGAAGTTTGTAACAGTAAACAGCAAATACCTTGAGTGGGCCAAAATTCTGGTTTTGGGCCTAGCGTTAGGCGCGTCCAATTCCTATGCTGAAAAGCTGAAGAAGCCAAGTCTGCCCAAGTCCTATGAAAGCAAGGTTGCTCCAGCTGAAATTACCGATACCGATCGGATGTTTATCGATTTGCGCGAAGCTGCAAAGAAGAATGATGTATTTCGTACGCAACAACTTTCATCCAATTTGGTTAATTACCCATTTGATGACTATGTAGCCTACTTCCGAATCAAGCCGCAATTATTTGATAGTGCTGGCGGCGCACGTAATGACTATGGCGCAGATGCTCAAGTAGTCGCATTCTTAAATCAATATCAAGGCACAGCATTGGCTGACCGTATGCGCAATGATTGGTTATTGGTTTTGGGTAAGCGTAGGGACTGGGCACGCTTTGATATGGAGTACGCTAAGTTTGTATTGGATGACGATACACAAGTGAAGTGCTATTCCCTGTTATCAAAATTATCACAAGGCGAGAACCCAACTAAATTAGCGATTGATTCACGAGCAGTGTTGCTTGACCCAAGTTATTTTGGGCAAGCATGCCAAGAATTGGTTCCATCTTTGGTGGCCGCAGGTGGCATGTCCCCGAGTGAGGCTAAAGCTATTGGGCGTGCGGCTAGCGAGAGGGGTTATGACACGATGGCACGTCGCCTTGGCGGTGAAGATCCGATCGCAGATATTGTTAAGGCTGTAAAAGCTGATCCATCAAAGGCCTATCGCGACTTTTCTCAAAACGCTTCACGCTATAGCAAAGAAAACCAAGCCGTTGCTTGGGGCGTGATCGGACAATTTTTAGCCAAAAAATTAGATCCCAATGCGGATGATGCCTATCGCTTACAGCAAGAGCTGGGCTATAACGAACTCCTTTCGGTCGAATCACAAGAGTGGAAAGTGCGCGCAGGCTTGCGCGCTAAAGATTGGGCTCTAGTTAAAAATGCGATTGATGGCATGAACCCAGCGGTGCGGGCTAAAGATCCCGCATGGACCTATTGGTATGGTCGTGCGCTCAAAGCTGAAGGGCAGGACGCAAAGGCCAAAGACAGTTTTGAAATGATTGCGGATCAATATAACTTCTACGGCCAGCTTGCGCGTGAAGAATTAGGCAAATCGAATAATGCGCCTGCTAAAACGAAAGTGACTGAGCAGGAGATAGATGCAATGGCCAGCCGCAAGGGCTTTATTCGTGGTGAGCGCTTGTATTCCATGAATCTTCGCTTCGAAGGTAATCGTGAATGGAATTGGGAGCTGCGCAATATGACTGACAAGCAATTATTGGCCGCTGCCGAGTATGCAAAGCGAATCAATTTATATGACCGCGTCGTCAACACTGCCGATCGTACCAAGCAAGAGCATGACTTTAGCTTGCGCTACCCAACTCCGTACAAAGAAGAGCTATCTCCAATTGCGCGTCAAATAGATCTCAATCTTGCTTGGGCTTACGGCTTAATTCGTCAAGAGTCACGCTTCATTATGAATGCTGCCTCTTCTGTGGGTGCATCTGGCTTAATGCAGGTGATGCCGAATACTGCAAAGTACGTAGCTAAGAAAATTGGGATGCCCAATTACACCAATGACAAATTGAGTGATATGAATACCAATTTAACTTTAGGTAGTAATTATTTAAATATGGTTTTGATCGATTTAGATGGGTCTTGGGTTTTGGCCTCTGCAGCCTATAACGCAGGCCCTTCGCGCTCAAAGGCTTGGCGGGAAAAATTATCTGGCCCTACAGAGGGTGCTATTTTTGCTGAAACTATTCCGTTTACTGAGACACGTGTGTACGTGAAGAATGTGCTCTCTAATGCAAATTACTATTCATCGGTGATGAGTGGTCAGCCACAATCTTTAAAACAGCGCCTAGGTGTTATTACACCCAAGGCTGCTACTCAATCTGAGCTTCCTTAAACAATCAAACACCGAGCTAAGCAAAGAAAGCTTCCTATGAAATATGACATTCTTCTAATCGGTGGCAATGGATTTGTGGGGCGAGTCATTGCTGCGCAACTTCAACTAGCAGGTTATTCCGTATTGGTTCCAACAAGCCATTTAGGCGCTGCACGTGAATTACGCCTGTTGCCCAAGGTGCATGTCGAAGAGGCTGATGTTCATGAGTTTGATGAGCTGCAGAGCCTTTGTGAGCGCATTAAGCAAAATGGTGCCGTGATCAATTTGGTCGGAGTACTTCACGATAAGCCGGCTAAGCCTTATGGAAAGGTATTTAAAGCTGCGCATGTGGAGCTGCCTAAAAACATCATTACGGCAATGCAGCTCCATGGCTTAAAGCGCTATTTACATATGAGCGCATTGGGTGCCGACTCTCATGGTCCATCGATGTATCAGCGCAGCAAAGGTGATGGCGAGGCTGCAGTCAAGGCCAGTAATTTAGATTGGACTATCTTTAGGCCTTCAGTCATTTTTGGGGCGCAGGATCAATTTATTAATTTGTTTTCTAAGTTGACTAAGTTGTTTCCAGCTATGCCTTTGGCAAATTCCCAGGCGCAGTTTCAGCCGGTGAGCGTAGATGATGTTGCAAGTGCATTTGTTAAATCCTTATCGATGCCTCAAACAATTCGTCAGTCCTATGACTTGGTTGGCCCAACGGTTTACACCATGAAAGAGATTGTTGAGTTTGCCGCTCGTAAGGCTAAAACCTCGTGCCTCATCATTCCCGTGCCAGCTTTTGTGGGTTATCTACAGGCATTGGCATTCGAATTCTTGCCAGGTCCTACATTGATGTCTCGTGACAATATTGCATCTATGCAAGTACCCAATACTTTGCCAGTGAATAGTGTTGATGCGTTGCCGGAAGTATTCAAAATGAGTCGTCGCAGCCTAGAGGGTATGCAGTAATGAAAATCTACGCAGTAGGCGGAGCCATTAGGGACACCCTCATGGGCTTGCCTTTGCACGACATTGATTATGTTGTGGTGGGTTCCAGCGTAGATGAGATGATTGCTAAGGGCTTTCGTCCTGTAGGCAAAGATTTCCCAGTATTTTTGCATCCAGAGACGCAGGCTGAATATGCACTGGCGCGCACTGAGCGCAAGACTGGTAAAGGCTACAAAGGCTTTAACTTCTATGCCGACCCTTCTGTCACTCTGGAGCAAGACTTAGAGCGTCGTGATTTAACAATCAATGCAATGGCGCAAGAAGTGGGCGCTGATGGAAAGCAATTCGGCCCTATTATTGATCCTTATAACGGTCAAGAAGATTTGGCTGCCAAAGTATTTCGTCATGTGTCAGATGCATTTGCAGAAGATCCATTGCGGCTCCTGCGTATTGCTCGCTTTGCTGCACGCTTTCCTGAATTTAGTGTTGCTCCTGAAACGCTCAGCGCCCTAAAGGCAATTGTCCAATCAGGTGAGCTAAATGCTTTATCGGCGGAGCGTATTTGGCAGGAATTAGCCAGGGGCTTAGTTGCTTCTAAGCCGATGCGCCTATTTCAGGTTTTATTGGATGCCGGTGCTGCCAGAACGATACTGGGACCTTCATTGACCACCCAACTGTCTGAAGAGTCGTTTCGTGAAGAGCTCATCGCGTATTTTTCCTTAGCTGGAAATAGTATTGAAGAGCGCTGCGCAATTGCCTTAATGAATTTGCCCGCAAATGAAATTCGTTCATGGGCTGAATGTGTGCGCATGCCAATTGATGTGCGAGATTTCAGTGAAATATTCAGCGATCTTAGGGTCTTGATAAACAAGTATCCCAATGCTTCTTATCAGGCGGTTGACGTTTTGAATTGGTTCAACCGTGCAGATGTTTGGCGTAAGCCAGATCGAGCACAAGCACTTTTGAATCTTGCGGATAAATTGGGAATGCCTGTTTCCCCTTTGATCAATGCAATGCGTACTACTCAAGCTATCAATACCGCCGAAATTATTGCTGGCGTTTCTGCAGAAGATCGATCTAATGGTGAGCGCATTGGCGGTGCATTTGAGTCTGCGCGGTTGTCTGCAATTACTATGGCTCTAGCTTCTTAAAACAAGCGTCTACAGCCTATTTCTGCCGCGTAGACCAGGCAGATCTTCAAGTACATGTCCCGGTAGCAGGCTATCTAATTTCTTAGAAAATGCAAAGGCCTTAAAGAGTTCGCCCATTTCCGCTTCAGACAATAACTTTTGCAAAGAGTTGGATATCGGTAGAAATGTTTCTGGATTACTTGGGTCACCAATTTCTAAAGCAATGTCACCAATGCCAGCATCTAATAGATACGCAGCCTGGTTGGTAAGGTATACATCATCCACATTTTCAGCCAACGCGCTACGAGCAATTTGGGACCATTCAACGTGCGTTGTTAAATCGCAAAGACCAGGTAGATGAAATGGATCTTGAATTGCATGGTGGCGATGATGGGCCATGAGGGTGCCCTCAAGCCTTTGCGGGTGATAGTACTCGCTCTCAGGAAATCCATAGTCAAACGTGAGGAATAGGCCGGTGTCTAAATGTTTGGCAACTTGCTGCATCCAAGCATTTGCTGGCGTTTGTAGTTCAGTGATGTAGCCTTCTGAGAAGTTGCCGTTGAGAAGGTTTTCAGGAAGTAATTGTTGTTCGACTGGAGGGCCTACTTTCCAGATCAGTTTGTCATTCTCAAATGCAACACCGTACCAATACCAAAATCCATTTTGATAAATGATGGCATCACAAGGAATCGCATCAATCACTTCGTTGGCCAGAATGATGCCTTTGAAATTTTCGGGTAACTCCGTTAACCAATTGCATTGGGTCTTAAGATGAAGTTGTCCAACAGTATTTCTAATTCTTTCTTGTTGGCGCTGTGCTAAGTCTGGTGAAATTTCGATAATGTCGTAACGATCCAAATGAAAGCCAAGATCATTGAGGCGGGTCAGTATTGAGGTAGCAAGCTTGCCTGTTCCAGCGCCAAACTCCAAGATTTGAGTGGGAAGGCCTTTTTCCTTGAGTCCCTCAAGTACCAGTAGGAGGGTTGAGCAAATGGCTGCGCCAAAGAGAGGGCTTAATTCGGGGGCAGTAGTGAAATCGCCGCCGGCACCTAATTTGTGAGCGCCAGCGCTGTAATAGCCCATGCCGGGCTCATATAAAGCCATTTCCATATAGCGAGAGAATGGCAGCCAGCCGCCCTGTAAGGCGATTTGAGAGGCTATTTGGGCCTTTAGAAGCGCACTATGCTCCGTTTCAAGGCTGGTCAAGGTAATATCCATAGCTCGCTAGTCTAAGAGAATTTAATTGAACCCTAGTTCAACGCCCCCATCCCAGCAAGGAAAAGCAGTTTTAGTGACTGGCGCCGCCAAGCGCCTGGGTCGAGAAATTGCCTTGCAGTTTGCCCGTCAGGGCTGGGATGTTGCCGTTCATTATGGGCGATCCGAGCAAGAGGCTCAAGAAACCATCAGAGAAATCGAAATGATGGGTGTGAAAGTCCAAGCTTTCCAGGCTGACTTGGCTGATGAGGCTGCCACCAAAGATCTTTTCTTGGCTGTCAGCAAAGCATTCCCTAATTTAGCCTGCTTAGTAAATAGCGCATCTATCTTTGAATACGATCGCGCTAACTCCAGCACCCCGTCAAGTGGAAAAAGTTTGCAAGACCATATGCAAGTCAATTTAACCGCGCCAATTTTGCTATCTCAGCAGATGTTTGAGTTTCAAAAAAGTAACCCAAATATATTTGGTGTCATTCCAGCGGTAATTCAACTGCTAGATCAAAAGTTGATTAACCCTAATCCAGATTATTTGTCCTACACATTATCTAAGGCAGCATTGCTTTCCTCGGTTGAATTATTGGCAATGGATTTCGCGCCCCATCTGCGTGTAGTCGGATTAGCACCAGGAATCTCTTTGCCATCAGGCGATCAAACAATGGATGGTTTTTCCAAAGCACATCAAATGACGCCACTGGGAAGATCCTCAACACCAGCAGATATTGCAAAGGCAGCCGTATTTTTGGCGGACTCTAGCGCCATCACCGGAACCACCTTATATGTGGACGGCGGGCAACATTTATTGCCATCATCACGTGATGTGATGTTCAAAACTAATTAAGTATTTTTAAAAAGCAAACATACATGCACGCTATTCTTTCTCATCCCGCTCTTGTTGACTGTCGCCGTTTATTTCTCCGGGACTATGAGATTTATATCAACATCGGAGTTCATGACTTTGAGAAAAAAGCAGAGCAGCGCGTCATCCTCAATGTGGACTTATATATTCCCCTTGATATGAATACGCCAACGAATGATCAGTTGGATGAAGTGGTGGATTACGACTTCATGCGCGAAACTATTAAGGCTCGGGCCTTTCAGGGGCATATTCATTTGCAGGAAACCTTCTGCGATGACATCGTGACGGCAATGTTGCTTCACCCAAAGGTGTTGGCTGCGCGTGTAAGTACGGCTAAGCCAGATGTCTATCCAGATTGCCACTCGGTAGGCGTTGAAGTATTTCGTATCAAGACTTCTTAAATAGAATTTAGAAAAGAACTCTTATGGGCGATATTCGTAAAGTTGTCTTCGAAGAAAACAAGCTAGAGAAGAAACTCTGCCGCTTGGTAGGTCAGGCCATTGGTGACTTTGGCATGATTGAAGATGGTGACAAAGTGATGGTGTGTGTATCGGGCGGTAAAGATAGCTATGCCATGCTCGATATTCTGATGAAGCTGCGTGAGCGTGCACCAATCAATTTTGAAATTATTGCGGTGAACTTAGATCAGAAGCAGCCTAATTTCCCCGCCGAAATCTTGCCCAATTACTTGAAGAAATTAGGTGTTCAGTATCACATCGAAGAACAAGATACTTACAGCATTGTGAAGCGTGTGATCCCTGAGGGTAAAACAACTTGTGGATTGTGCTCACGCTTACGCCGAGGAATTTTGTATCGTGTGGCGGATGAGTTGGGGGCAACAAAGATTGCTTTAGGCCATCACCGTGATGACATTCTAGAAACTTTGATGCTCAATATGTTTTATGCGGGCAAGCTAAAGGGGATGCCGCCCAAGTTGCGCTCTGATGATGGCAAGCATATTGTGATTCGCCCCTTGGCATATGTCCCTGAGAAACTGCTTGAACGTTATGCGGCAGATATGAACTTCCCGATTATTCCTTGTGATTTATGTGGAAGTCAGCCCAATTTGCAGCGCCAGGTCATGAAAGAAATGCTGCGCGATTGGGAGAAGAAGCATCCTGGTCGGGTGGAGAATCTATTTCGCTCTATGCATCATATTGTTCCATCTCATTTAATGGACGGCGAAGCCTTTGATTTCAAAAACCTGGAGATTTCCACCGAGTTAGCGGGTATTGCTTCTAGATCTTCTGGCGACAGGGCAATTGATGAGGCCGAATTAGATGAATTAGCCTGTGGAACCATGATTCAGGGGACTTATAATCCCCCTTTATGAATATCGTCATTTTGGCTGCTGGGCAAGGAAAGCGGATGAAATCCGCTCTGCCCAAGGTCCTGCAAACTCTCGCAGGCAAACCCCTGCTCCAGCACGTTCTCAGTACTGCGCTTTCACTACAAGACAAAAAGTCTAAATCTGGCCCCGTTGTAGTGGTTGGTCATGGTGCGGCAGATGTAAAGACATTCTTATTAAATGCTGGCAAGGAAGATCCAAGCTTTGACAAAGTAAGCACTGCGCTGCAAGCTGAACAAAAAGGCACGGGTCACGCGCTATTGCAAGCCCTGCCTAAATTAGATGTTCAAGAGCCAACCTTAGTTTTGTATGGCGATGTTCCCCTCACTACAAAAAAGACGCTAGCCAAATTAGCGAAGTTAGCTGATGGTGTTCGCGGTCAAGACAGTGCACTTGCGCTCCTCACGCAAAACCTTGCCAATCCAACTGGATATGGCCGGATTGTTCGTGATGCTGACGGCTCTGTAAAAGAGATTGTTGAAGAGAAGGATGCAACGCCAGCGCAAAAATCGATTCAAGAAATTAACACCGGCATCATGGTATTGCCAACGAACTCATTAAAGAAGTGGCTCAAGTCTTTACGCGCCAGCAATGCACAAGGCGAGTACTACTTGACTGACGTGATTGCTATGGCTGTTAAAGATGGCGTGCCGATTCGAACAACGCAAGCTGATGATGAGTTTGAAACTATTGGTGTCAATAGTCGTGATCAACTTGCTGCATTAGAGCGTGTACACCAACTCAATAATGCTTATCAATTAATGGATGCAGGCGTATCGCTTGCTGATCCTGCGCGTATTGATGTACGTGGCACCTTAGAGTGCGGCACTGATGTATCAATTGATGTTGGTTGTGTATTTGAAGGTTGTGTAACTCTAGATGCTGGTACTAAGGTTGGACCATATTGCGTGATTCGCAATAGCGTGATCGGCAAAGGCGTTTCTATTTATGCATATAGCCATGTGGACGGCGCAAAAGTGGGCAATCAATCATTAATTGGCCCTTATGCTCGTTTGCGTCCTGGCGCAGATTTATCAAACGATGTACATATTGGTAATTTCGTAGAAGTGAAGAACAGCAAAATTGCCGCTAATAGCAAAGCCAATCATTTGGCTTATGTTGGCGACTCTATTGTTGGCTCCAGAGTCAACATTGGTGCTGGCACTATTACTTGTAACTACGATGGCGTTAACAAACACCAGACCATTATTGAGGATGATGTCTTCATTGGCTCGGATACTCAGTTGGTTGCACCTGTGCGTGTTGGTCGTGGCGCCACATTGGGTGCGGGAACAACTTTGACTAAAGATGCTCCTGCCAATCAACTGACTGTATCTCGAGCAAAACAAATTTCCTTACAGTGGCAGCGCCCTGTCAAGCAAGAAAAGAAACCAGTAAAAAAAGCAGCATCAAAGACGGCTGTGAAGAAGGCCGTCAAGAAGCCGGTTAAGAAAACTGCAAAGGGTAAAAAATAATGTGCGGTATTGTTGGTGCGGCCTCCCATAAAAATATTGTTGATGTTTTGGTTGAGGGTTTACGCCGTCTAGAGTACCGTGGTTATGATTCTTGTGGTTTTGCGGTCATTAATGGTGAGGATGCCAAGCACCCCATCGAAAGAGCTCGAACTACTGCACGTGTTTCTGAATTAGGTGAGCAAGGTAAAGATTTTTTCGGCACCTTGGGTGTTGCACACACACGTTGGGCTACCCATGGTAAGCCAGATACCCAAAATGCCCACCCCCATACTTCCAACGACTTAATTGCGGTTGTACACAACGGCATTATTGAGAACTATGAAGTTCTGCGCTCAGATTTAAAGGCTGCTGGATATGTGTTTACCTCTGAAACAGATACTGAAGTTATCGCCCATTTAATTCACCAGCAATATGTTGCTAGTGACCAAAAAGATATTGCGGCATCGGTAAGAGCGGTGCTTCCTAAATTACATGGCGCATACGCTATTGGCATTATCTCTCAAGATAACCCGAGTACTTTAGTGGGCGCTCGTGTTGGTTCTCCTCTAGTGGTTGCCATTGGCGATCATGAGCACTTCTTAGCTTCTGATGCTTTGGCATTGGCAGGACGCGCTCATTCCATGATGTATTTGGAAGAAGGTGATGTAGCTGTTCTCAAGGCTGATTCCGTTGAGGTAATTGATCAAGCTGGTAAGGTCGCCCAAAGAGAGTTGAAGCCTATGCCAGCTCAAGCTGACTCAGTTGATCTCGGCCCTTATCAGCATTACATGCAAAAAGAAATCTTTGAGCAGCCTAGAGCAATTGGCGACACGCTTGCTAATATCGCTGACTTTGGCCCTGAACTATTTGAAGCTAAGCCAGAAGACTGGAGAGCTTTCGAGCAGATTTTAATATTGGCATGTGGCACGAGTTATTACTCTGCATGTGTTGCTAAATATTGGTTAGAAGATATTGCTGGCATTCCGACTCAAGTAGAAATTGCTAGTGAGTATCGCTATCGCACCACTGTGCCTAATCCAAAAACACTTATTGTGGTGGTTTCACAATCTGGTGAGACAGCAGATACTTTGGCGGCATTGCGTCATGCTAAGAGTTTGGGTCACCGCTTTACTTTGGCTATATGCAACGTGGCTAGTAGTGCCATGGTTCGTGAAACTGATTGGCATTTCTTGACCAAGGCAGGTGCTGAAATTGGAGTGGCTTCAACGAAGGCATTTACTACGCAGCTTTTAGCGCTTTATCTCTTAGCGGTTTCGATTGCTAAACGCGATGGCAGAATATCCCCTGAAAAAGAAAAAGAGTTACTGCGTGACTTGCGTCACCTACCGAAAGCACTTCATGCAGTACTAGCGCTTGAGCCACAAATTATTGCTTGGAGCGAGGCATTTTCTAAATGTGAAAATGCCCTATTCCTTGGCCGTGGAATGCACTATCCAATTGCGCTTGAAGGCGCATTAAAGCTCAAAGAGATTTCTTATATTCATGCTGAAGCTTATCCAGCAGGTGAGTTAAAGCATGGGCCGCTTGCTCTAGTTACAGACAAGATGCCGGTTGTTACTGTTGCACCTAATGACGTCTTATTGGAGAAACTCAAATCCAACATGCAAGAAGTCAAAGCGCGTGGTGGCAAGCTTTATGTGTTTGCTGATCAAGATACTCATATCTCTAGCAGCGACGGCATCAATGTCATCAAGCTGCCTGAGCACTATGGCAACCTCTCACCAATATTGCATGTAGTTCCCCTACAGCTATTGGCTTATCACACAGCCTGCGCACGCGGCACTGATGTTGATAAACCCAGGAACCTGGCGAAGAGCGTTACGGTCGAATAATTTTTTACTTGTTTGACTTTCATCTAAAGTTGTGGACAAAATTCAGTAGATAAATCAGGGCTTTACGAAGCCCTGATTGCATTTCTGTGTTCAAATAACTCTTGTAAAAGAGGATATTTATTGCAACCCATGTTTCTGTCGATGCCCCGTCTTTCAGGTTTGAAATTGCTTCCGCTGATTTGTGCGCTAGCTCTCTCTGCATGCGCGGTCGGCCCAGACTTTAAGCAACCCGAGGCGCCCAAGACCTCTTCTTATACAGAAGCCCCTGTAGCTAAGAAACTCACCACGGCACCTGGAGTGCCAGGCGGAACAGATCAAGAGTTTGTAGAAGGCGCAGATATAGAGGCGCAATGGTGGGAGCTTTATAAGTCTCCTGAGCTTGATGCGTTGATTAAAAGAGCGCTTGAGCAAAATCCAAATTTAGGCGCAGCCGATGCAGCATTAAGGGCCGCTCAAGAAAATGTCAACGCACAAATTGGCGGTCAATATTTCCCTGCTATTGGCGTGGGTGCAAATGTAATTCGGCAGAAACAGCCTTTAGCCTTTTATGGCGTGGGCAATGGTTCCGATACTTATAACCTCTATAACACCACAGTCAATGTAACTTATAAGTTAGATGTCTTTGGTGGAGCTCGGAGAGCGGTTGAAGGTGCGCGTGCTCAAGCAGAGGTTGCGCAGTTTCAATTAGAGGGTGCTTATCTTTCGTTAACGGCTAACGTAGTGACGAGCGCCGTTAAAGAGGCTGCGTTACGTGCACAGATGCAAGCCACAGAAGAAATTCTGAAGGCTCAAACGAATCTTGCCGAGGTAACTGAGAAACAATTAATCATTGGTACGGTTTCTAGAGTAGACGTCACCTCACAGCGCACCTTGGTATCGAATTCTCAAGTGGATCTCTTCAGCTACGAAAGAAACCTCGCATTTGCACGCAATCAATTGGCAGTGCTAGTGGGAGAGATTCCGAGTAACGCCAATATTGCCAAGTTTGATCTGGCCAATTTGCATTTGCCAGAGAAGTTACCTCTATCGGTGCCTTCCAGCCTGGTGCGGCAACGTCCTGATGTGCGGGCGGCTGAAGCCCAGTTAAAAGCTCAAAATGCTTTTGTGGGCGTTGCAACTGCAAACTTATTGCCGCAATTTAATATCACGGGATCTATTGGTGCTGCCGCACTGACATCCAATGGACTGTTTGGGCCGAACTCTGCGTTATGGACTTTGGGTGGCGGTATCTTGCAACCATTGTTTCAGGGTGGCCAGCTTTTGGCGCAACGTCGTGGCGCCATTGCGAACTATGAGCAGGCTGCTTTTCAATATCAGGCAACCGTCTTAAATGCATTCCAAGAAGTAGCCAATGCATTACGCGCACTAGAGACTGGTGCGCAAGCACTCAAAGCAGCATCGGACGCAGAGCGTTATGCCTACGAAACTTTGGACTTAGTGCAGCAACAGTACAAACTCGGTACGGCTAGTTATTTAGCAGTGCTCTATTACCAAAATCAGTATCAGCAAGCAAAAGTGAAATCGGTTGCAGCACAAGCAACTCGCTTCTCAGATACGGCGGCTTTATTTGCAGCATTAGGCGGCGGCTGGTGGAATCGTGAAGGCCCTGCTTTTAAACCAAAAGACATAGCGAACAAAGATCAAAATGAAACTTCTGGAACAAATTAAGAACAAGCTCGTTGCTTTGGTTCTTGCCTTATGGGCATGGCTGCAACGTAAAGCAATTGAATGGAAATTGCGTGAGAGAGCAATTGCGCTTTGGGAAAAGACCAAAGCCTTTTGGGCGCGCATGGGTCAGAAATGGCGTGGTACCAAGGCCCATGAAAAGCTCATGGCAATGGAACCTTTGCAACGTCGTATGACTATCATGCTTTGCGGTGTATTTTTATTATTGGGCCTAATCTTCGCTTTCAATCAGCTGAAGACTTTCATGATTAAGCATTTCATCGCGGGTATGGGATTGCCTCCTGCAACGGTTTCCACCATGGTGATTGCAAATACAGAATGGCAGCCTATGTTAACCAGCGTGGGTAATGTCCGCGCATTTAGGGGTGTTGAGCTCAGCACTGAGATTGGCGGCTTAGTACAGACTGTGCCCATTAAGTCAGGTCAAGACGTTAAAGAAGGCGAACTCCTCATTAAATTAAATGATGCATCTGATGTAGCCCAATTAAATTCTTTAAAAGCAATGTCTGACCTAGCTAAAGTCATTAATGAGCGCGATAGACAGCAGTTAGCAATTCAGGCAATTAGTAAGAACGTATTTGATACGAGCGCTGCTGATTCCAAATCAAAACAAGCGCAGGTTGAGCAGCAGACTGCTTTAGTGGCCAAGAAAAACCTCAAAGCACCATTTAGCGGCCGGGTAGGTATTGTTTCTATCAATCCAGGACAGTATGTAAATCCTGGCGATAAGCTGCTAACGTTACAAACCTTAGACCCTATTTTTGTGGATTTCAACTTACCACAAAACAATGCTGAACTCATTCAGGTTGGCCAAGAGGTTGAGGTGACTACCGATGCATTTAAGGGTGCAAGCTTCACGGGCAAGATTACTGCTGTTAGTCCAAAGGTCGATAGCAATACCCGCAATATTCAAGTCGAGGCGCAACTCGCTAATCCGGATAAGAAAATTCTGCCAGGCATGTTTGCTAATGTGAATATCAAGCTGGGCGATCAAGTGAAATACTTGACCCTGCCTCAGACGGCGGTTACCTACAACCCATATGGCTCAACCATCTTTATTGCTAAACCTACTGGCAAGAAAGATAAGCAAGGCAATCCAGCACTAGAGGCACAACAGGTATTTGTAACGACTGGATTAACTCGTGGTGATCAAGTGGCCATTTTGAAGGGTGTTGATGAAGGCGCAACGGTGGTTACTAGCGGTCAGATGAAGCTCAAGAATGGCACGCCACTGATTATTAATAACAAGGTGCAGCCAGCAAATTCACCTGATCCAAAGCCGCAGGAATAAATAGCAGATGAATTGGACTGACATATTCATCCGCAGACCAGTGCTCTCCATGGTGGTGAGCGCTCTTGTATTGATTTTTGGTTTGAAGGCAATTGGTTCTTTGCCTGTAAATCAATATCCGCAAACGCAAAATGCGATTGTGACCATCACTACAGCCTACTATGGTGCCGATCCTGAAACGATTGCTGGGTTTATTACTCAACCTCTTGAGGCATCTATAGCTCAGGCCCAAGGTATTGATTACTTATCTTCTAGCAGCGTGAGTGGAGTCTCCACCATTACTGCAACGCTTAAGCTGAACTATGACTCAAACGCGGCATTAACGCAGATACAGACTCAAATTAGTGCGGTAAAAAATCAGTTGCCACCGCAGGCACAACAACCTATTTTGACGGTGCAGGTAGGGCAGTCTACTGCTGCGATGTATATGGGTTTCTATAGCGATGACATCGCCAACAATGCTATTACCGACTATCTATTACGAGTTGTAAAGCCAAAGCTGGACTCTGTTGAAGGGGTTCAGAATGCAGAGATTACTGGTGGACGTAAATTTGCCTTGCGCGCCTGGTTGGATCGAGAGAAGATGGCCGGTCTTGGTGTGGGCGCCGATGATGTGTATAACGCCATGTCAGCAAACAATTACTTGTCTGCAGTTGGAAGCACCAAAGGCGAGATGGTCTCGGTTGACTTGGTTGCTGGCACCGACTTGCATACCCTGGATGAGTTTCGCAAGTTAGTCATTAAAAAAGATGGCGTGAATATTGTGTACCTAGACCAAGTGGCTAATGTCACTATGGGCTCTGAGGACTACAACACGAACGTTGCCTTTAGTGGCAAGAAGTCAGTGTTTATTGCCATTAAGGTTGCGCCGCAGGCCAACCTATTAGATGTAGCACAACGTGTTCGGGATGTGGCGCCAGATATTCAGAAGCAATTACCCATTGGCATGACGGGCAAGATTGTTTACGACTCTACTAAATTTATTACCAGTTCCATTGATGAAGTGGTGTCTACATTAATTGAGGCTTTGGTGATTGTGACAGTGGTGATCTACCTTTTCTTGGGTAGTGCTCGTGCGGTTGCTGTTCCAGTAATTGCAATGCCTTTATCGCTCATTGGTACTTTCTTCCTCATGCAAGTGCTGGGTTATTCGATTAACTTGCTTACCCTTCTAGCTCTGGTCTTGGCAATTGGATTGGTGGTGGACGACGCCATCATCGTCGTGGAAAACGTTGACCGTCACATGAAAGAAGGTAAGTCACCACTAGAGGCATCTTTAATTGCTGCCCGAGAATTAGGTGGCCCTATTTTAGCAATGACGGTAGTGCTGATTGCGGTGTATATACCGATTGGCTTTCAGGGTGGTTTGACGGGTGCGCTGTTTACTGAATTTGCCTTTACTTTAGCTAGTGCAGTAGCGGTTTCAGGCTTAATTGCCTTAACACTCTCGCCCATGATGTGCTCTCGCATCTTTACGGAAGAACAAGAGGCGTCACCTTTTGTGCAGAAGATTGATCGCATTTTTGAGAAGGTGCATCACAGCTATCAAACTACTTTGCGTGATTTGCTAAGTACTTGGCAGGTCATCATCGTGATGGGCGTCATCTTGCTGGGGGGCGTAGCTTATTTGTATTCAACGGCGCGTGCTGAATTAGCGCCAACCGAAGACCAGGGTATTGTTTTGATGCAAGCATCAGGGCCTCCCAATAGTACTGTGACGCAAATGCAGACTTATGCAGATCAAATCTACGCAATTGCAGCTGCAGAACCAGAATACGAACAGGCTTTCCAGATCACGAGCCCAACTTCGAGCTTTGGCGGTATCTTGCTGAAAGACTGGGGTGAGCGTAGTCGTAACGCAACCAAGTTCCAAGAAGATATGCAGCAAAAATGGAACTCCATTGCAGGTGCACGCGTTGCCGCCTTCCAGTTTCCAGCCCTACCTGGAGCACAAGGCTTGCCTGTGCAGGTTGTTATTAATACAACAGAATCTTATGCGGCGTTAAATGAAGTCTCACAAGCAGTCCTTGATAAAGTACGCCGCAGTGGCAATTTCTTCTTCGTGGATTCTGATCTCAAGATTGATAAGCCACAAGATGTTTTAGAGATTGATCGAGAAAAAGTTGCTGCCTTAGGCATGACTCAGCAACAGGTCGGTTCAGCCTTATCTGCTGCTTTAGGCGGTGGATATGTGAATTACTTCTCAGTGGCTGGACGCTCTTATCGTGTGATTCCACAAGTGAAGCAAGTAGATCGTCTCAATCCAGATCAAATATTGGATTACTACATCCGTACGCCAAGTGGCGCGATGGTTCAAGCGCGCACTATCGCAACAATTAAACAAAGAGTGGTGCCGCAGTCTATTAATCACTTCCAGCAATTGAATTCAGCAACGATCTCGGGTGTAAGCACACCATTTATTTCGCAAGCGGATTTATTGGAGTTTATGCGTCAGACTCTGAAAGAGGTTGCCCCTAATGGTTACACCATGGACTATGCAGGGCCATCACGCCAATTTATGGCTGAATCTGGCGGCTTCTTAGTCACCATGTTCTTTGCGATTCTGATTGTGTTCTTGGTTCTCGCAGCACAATTTGAAAGTTTCCGCGATCCGATTGTAATTTTGGTTTCTGTGCCGCTAGCCTTATTTGGCGCCTTGATATTTATTAATTTGGGATTCACGACCTTAAACGTCTACACCCAAGTTGGCCTAGTCACACTAATGGGCTTGATTAGTAAGCACGGTATTTTGATCGTGGAGTTTGCGAATGAACTTCAGGAAGCGGGGCGCAGTAAGCTCGATGCCATCGTGGAAGCAAGTAGCGTTCGTTTGCGCCCGATTTTGATGACAACTGCAGCAATGGTTTTAGGTGTATTACCTTTGGTGATTGCTTCTGGCGCGGGTGCCGCAGGACGCAAATCCATGGGCATTGTCATTTTCACTGGCCTGTCAATTGGTACGCTGTTCACACTCTTTGTAGTGCCAGCAATGTACTTATTTATTGGTGCCGATCACCACGCTAAGAAATTTAAGCAGCAGTAAAAATGAAAGACAGAAAAACTATTTAACGATATTGAGTTCTTTTTCAACAATATCGTTAAAGCAAGTTTCATTTTCTAGGCGTTGCATCCAGGCATCGATATTCTTAAGGGGTGCACGCTCGCCAGTGTGCTTTGGGAAGGTCTGATTTAGAAGAATCCAACGACTGACACACAGAGCTAGAACAATATCTCCAGTCTGAAATTGATTGCCCGCACAATAGCTTTGCTTGGACAATGTTTGATCTAGCAATCCAAGCAGCCGATTAGTTTCTTGGTATCCCTTGAGAATGGATTCGTATTTACGTTCTGCCTCTGGTGTTCTGGTGAGACCCAGAAATGCAATCCGTAGTGCTGGCCACATCGTGCCCAATTGCCAATCCATCCATTTCTCAGATTCGTACTGAGTCTTAATTTCTGCTGTAAAGCGCCCAGCCTGATCATGCAGACGGGCTAAATAGCGCATGATGGTATTGGATTCCCAAAGCACCACTTCACCATCTTCCAGTGTAGGTACCAAGCCATTTGGGTTGAGATTTAAAAACTCTGGAGTGTTATTGACTCCAAATTGCAGGCCAGCATCGATGCGCTCAAAGTCTTTGCCTTCTTTGAGTCCAAGCTCAGCAAGGCACCACAATACTTTTTGAACGTTAATCGAACTTTTTCGACCCCATAAACGCATCATGGTATTTCCTTACAAAGATGATTTGGTATTAGCTGGCTTTAGTTTCTGTGAAATCGAGACCAACAAATTGGCTGCGCGCAAAAATGAGGGGCTCTCGCTCGGGATGATTTTTTAAGTTAATCACTTTGGCAACAATGATGTTGTGATCACCACCTATGTGAACACAAACAGTTTCACATTCGTAATAAGCTACACAATGATCAATCTGCGTAAGTCCGCTAGCCGCAAGCTTGTGATCAATTCCCTTAAATTGATCGGTCTTCACATTAGCGAAATGCATTGCCAAATTCTCTTGAGAGCGCTCTAGCACATGAATCAGATGTTTCTTGCCAAGCTCAACCCAAGGCATGAGTCTTGAATGCTTCTTGAGACTCCAAAGAATGAGTGGTGGCTCAAGTGAGACAGTATTGAATGAGCTAATCGTAATGCCGTGAGAATTATTTTCCTCATCCAAGCAAGTGATAACAGTGACCCCAGTTGCAAATGATGCGAAACCTTTGCGCAGCTCTTGTGAGGTAAACGGGGTCATTAGTCTTTACTTATTTAGCTTCAGCTTTTACTGTAGCGGTCAGTGTTGTGCCGGGAATAGGAATCAAAATTTCATCCTCTTCGGCTTTTACGCATCTGAAGCGATATTCATTGCCTGCCTTGGATAGAAAGCTGGCGCCTTCATAGAAATCATCTTTACAGGTCTTGGTGGCGAAATCCATAACATCCTGCGGTGCTGCGCTAGAGGTGATCAGGCGCATATTGCCCATGGACATATTAATTTGGGTGGAATAGCAGCCAGACAGCGCCAAGCCAGAAATCGTAGTTAATAGTAGAATTTTTTTCATGGAAACCTCCATAATCAGCAATGCTCGTTAGGATAAACCTATTAAGCAATTGCTGCGGGGAAATACCTCGTTCTAAAAGGAAGAGACATGTTTAAAGCAATATTGGTAAATAAGGATGATCAAGGGTATCGCGCAGAATTAGCCCAGGTCGATGAGGCTAAGCTCCCAGAAGGTGATGTTCGCGTAAAGGTCCTATATTCCACTCTCAATTACAAGGATGGCCTGGCTATCACGGGTAAAGGCCCGGTAGTTCGCAGCTTCCCAATGGTGCCAGGAATCGATTTTGCTGGTGAAGTGATGGAAAGCACCAGTTCCGACTTCAAGACTGGCGACATGGTGCTTCTTAACGGCTGGGGAGTTGGGGAAGGGCATTGGGGCGGCTTAGGACAGCAGGCCCGTGTGAAGGCCGATTGGTTGATTCCGCTACCCAAGGGATTTACTGCTAAACAAGCATTAGCCATTGGCACCGCAGGTTATACCGCTATGCTCTGCGTCATGGCACTACAAAAGCATGGGCTTAAGCCAAGTGATGGTGAGGTTTTGGTCACCGGTGCTGCGGGCGGCGTTGGCAGCTTTGCCATCACACTTCTCAGCAAGCTAGGTTTTACTGTTGTCGCGAGTACTGGCCGTATGGCTGAAGCGGATTACCTGAAAAAATTGGGTGCAACTGAAGTAATTGATCGCGCCACCTTATCTGCTCCTGGCAAGCCATTAGCAAAAGAGCGTTGGGCTGCAGTGGTTGATAGTGTGGGTAGTCATACCCTGGCTAATGCGTGCGCACAGACCAAGAGCGATGGTGCTGTAGCTGCTTGTGGCTTGGCTCAGGGCATGGATTTTCCTTCAAGTGTTGCACCATTTATTTTGCGCGGCGTTACTTTGTACGGCATTAATAGTGTGACTGTGCCACGTGCAAAACGCATTGCTGCCTATGAGCAATTGAGCAAGTTAGTGGATCTGAATACCTTGGATGAAATCTCTCATGAGATCACGCTTGAGGAGTCGATTAAATATGCGCAAGAATTAATGGCGGGTAATGTACGTGGACGTTTGATTGTCGACGTCAATAAATAAAAAAGAAGTAAAGATTGGTATTACTGCGGTGCTTGGGGTTTGCGACTTGGAAGTTGTGTCCAAACCTCAAGCTTCTCAGGATTCGTGAGATCTGACCAATCAGCAATTTCAGTCAAGGTACGATAGCAGCCACGACAGTAACCATTTTCAGGATTAATGTCACACCAATTAATGCAGGGCGATGGAACTGTTGTCAAAGCAAACCTAGAAGTAAAAAATCAATCAATAACACTAAGCCATGAATACTCAAAACAAAGCCAGTACTGAAGCTGCAATTCATTATCCCTTAGGAGACGATCTTCCGGAAGTGGGTAGCAGCTTAGAGGTTGCGCCAGGTGTTCGCTGGATCAGAATGCGCCTGCCCTTTGCTTTAGATCACATCAATCTTTGGCTGCTGCGCGATGAAATTGATGGCGTTGCGGGTTGGACGATTGTGGACTGCGGTATTGCTAATGAAGAGACAAGAAACTCTTGGGAGCAAGTGTTTGCTACTCAGCTTGAAGGCTTACCAGTCTTGCGCGTGATAGTGACGCATATGCATCCTGACCATGTGGGTCTATCCCAATGGCTCTGTGAAAAATGGAAGGTCCCTATGTGGATTTCCATGACAGATTACTTAACTGCTCAATGGTTAAGTTGCAAAGAGGGTGGTGCTGCAGTTGGTTCACGCGCTGGCAGTGGCGGTTCTGCAGATCACTTTCAAAGACATGGTTTAACGGGCTCAGAAGATTTAGAAAAAATTCGCGGGCGCTCCAATTACTACAGCAATATGGTGCCTGGAGTGCCACGTCAATACCGCCGCATTATTGATGGCGAGTCTATTTTGATTGGTGGTCATGCGTGGCAAGTCATCATGGGCTATGGGCATGCGCCTGAGCATGCTTCGCTGTTTTGTAAAGAGCTTGGGGTATTAATCTCTGGAGACATGTTGTTGCCTCGCATCTCTACCAATGTAAGTGTCTATGATGCAGATCCAGATGCAGATCCGTTGGGCCTATATCTTGACTCTATTGAAAAATATTTAGTATTACCTGAGGATGCATTGGTACTTCCTTCACACGGCAAACCATTTACTGGAATTAGGCCGCGTGTTGCGCAACTCAAAGCGCATCATGATGATCGCTTGGCGGATACTTTGGCCGCATGTAAAAAACCGGCACATGCCAGAGAGATTGTGCCGGTCTTGTTTAAACGTGAATTAGATATTCATCAACTCACATTTGCAATGGGTGAGGCTATTGCTCATCTGAATTACCTACTTCGTCGAGGAAAGTTGCGTCGCCAGCTTTGCGAGGACGGCGTGTTGCGGTTTTCCGTGGCTTAGCGCTAGTCGTTTTAGTCTTGGATTCTTCCTTTGGGGCGCTTGTTGAGCTAGCTGCAGAGCTAGCTGCTGAGACAGCATCACCAAAGGATTTGAGCGCCATCATGGTGGCATGCTGAACTTCAAGGCCCTGAATAGTCGATTTGAGGATGTTGAGGTTCAAATTAAGCCAGTTTTCAACGCTTTTCAGGTCTTTAATACGCTTTTCAAGCTCATCTACATCCAAGCCAGGAAAAGCTGAAGCAAAGCCACCGGCAGCCTTGGAGGCATCTGCCGTGAAGGGGAGCTGCCCAGCCTGACCTGCGGCACCTTGTCCCCACATGGTTTTAAACATATCTAGGCTTTGATTGAATTCTGGAATGGTTCCAAACATAGGGGCTCCGGGGTAAATGAAAAGTGGCTTTTCCAATAGAATAAGGGATTCTAGAGATTAATCCCGGTTTAACAATGCAATCTAATGGTTTGTCCCAGCCCTATACCCGTGGTCAAAAGCTTCCCGAGCTTTTGAAGCAGCGCATTCTCATTTTGGATGGCGCCATGGGCACCATGATTCAGCAATACAAGTTAACTGAAGCCGACTATCGCGGTTTGCCGGGAAATACCCGATTTGCCGATCATCCTGGCGATATCAAAGGTAACAATGAGCTCTTAGTTTTGACTCAGCCGCAAATTATTAGCAAGATCCATGAGCAATATTTGGATGCTGGCGCAGACATTATTGAAACCAATACTTTTGGTGCAACCTCAGTGGCGCAAGAGGACTACAAAATGGCTGGCTTGGCTCGTGAGATGAATGAAGTCTCTGCCAAATTAGCGCGCGCAGCTTGTGAAAAATATAGCACCCCAGAAAGACCGCGTTTTGCTGCGGGCGCGATTGGTCCTACACCAAAGACGGCAAGTATTTCACCAGATGTTAATGATCCAGGTGCGCGCAATGTAAGCTTTGATGCATTGCGTGCTTCGTATCGTGAGCAGATTGAAGGATTGTTTGCGGGTGGCGTCGACTTATTTTTAGTTGAAACCATTTTTGATACGCTCAATGCCAAAGCGGCACTCTTTGCCCTCGATGAATTTTTTGAAGAGACCGGTGAGCGTTTGCCGGTAATGATTTCTGGAACAGTGACCGATGCATCTGGCCGTATTTTGTCTGGGCAAACTGTTGAGGCCTTCTGGAATAGTTTGCGTCACATCAAGCCACTCACCTTTGGCTTGAACTGTGCATTAGGTGCTGCTTTAATGCGCCCTTATATTGCAGAGCTAGCAAGAATTTGCGATGCCGCAGTGTCTTGTTACCCCAATGCGGGCTTGCCTAACCCGATGAGTGATACGGGCTTTGATGAGACCCCAGAAATCACTTCTAGCCTAGTAGATGGTTTCGCTAAAGATGGCTTGGTTAATTTAGTAGGTGGCTGCTGCGGCACAACACCTGATCACATTCGCGCAATTGCTAATGCGGTTGCCAAACGGAAGCCACGCGCTTTCTATCGCGAGAATGCGGAGGTACCAGCATGAGCAAGATAGAGAAAAAAGCGATGCCAGCAATGAAGCTTTCTGGCCTTGAGCCATTTAACGTTACAGCAGATGTTGGCTTCGTCAATATTGGTGAGCGTACCAATGTCACTGGCTCCAAAGCATTTTCTAGAATGATTTTGAATAATCAATTTGATGAGGCGCTTGTTGTGGCGCGTCAGCAGGTTGAGAATGGTGCACAAGTCATCGACATCAATATGGATGAAGCGATGTTGGATTCTGAGGCGGCGATGACACGCTTCCTCAACTTAATCGCTTCTGAGCCTGATATTGCTCGTGTTCCCATCATGATCGACTCCTCCAAGTGGAGCGTGATTGAAGCGGGTCTGAAGTGTATTCAAGGTAAGCCAATTGTGAACTCGATCTCCTTAAAAGAGGGTGAGGAGTCCTTCAGAAAGCAAGCGCGTTTAATCCGTCGTTATGGTGCTGCCTCAGTGGTGATGGCTTTTGACGAGGTAGGGCAAGCTGATACCTTTAAGCGTAAGACAGAAATCTGTCAGCGCTGCTATGAGATCTTGGTAAACGAGATTGGCTTCCCAGCAGAAGACATTATTTTTGATCCGAATATTTTTGCAATTGCTACCGGCATTGAAGAGCACGACAACTATGCGGTCGACTTTATTAATGCCACCCGCTGGATTAAAGAAAACCTACCGGGTGCTAAGGTTAGCGGCGGCGTTTCCAATGTGAGCTTCTCATTCCGCGGTAATGATCGTGTGCGCGAAGCGATTCATACGGTGTTCTTGTATCACGCCATTCAGGCTGGCATGGACATGGGTATTGTGAACGCTGGTCAGTTGGGTGTTTACGCTGATTTGGATCCTGAGTTGCGTGAGCGTGTTGAGGACGTTGTTCTCAATCGCTTTAAAGAAAAAGATGGCAAAACACCTACCGAGCGTTTGCTCGATATTGCTGATCAATTTAAGGGCGGTGGCGCTAAGCAAGTAGAAAATCTGGTATGGCGCGAAGCCCCAGTACGCGAGCGTCTAACGCATGCCCTAGTGCATGGCATCACCACCTTTATCGAAGAAGACACCGAAGAGTTGCGCGCAGAAATTATGGGCGCTGGCGGCAGACCTATTGAGGTCATTGAAGGCCCTCTGATGGATGGTATGAATGTCGTGGGCGACTTGTTTGGTGCGGGCAAGATGTTCTTACCTCAAGTGGTTAAGAGTGCGCGTGTGATGAAGCAAGCAGTTGCCATCTTGATTCCGTATATCGAAGAAGAAAAGCGCCAACATATTGCAGCAGGCGGTGAAGCCAAAGCTAAGGGCAAGATTGTCATGGCAACCGTGAAGGGCGACGTGCACGATATCGGTAAAAATATTGTGACTGTTGTTCTGCAATGTAACAACTTTGAAGTAGCCAATATGGGTGTGATGGTTCCTTGTGCAGAGATTCTCAAGCGTGCCAAAGAAGAGAATGCAGATATTGTTGGTTTATCTGGATTGATTACACCTTCGCTAGAAGAAATGACTTATGTTGCGCAAGAGATGCAACGCGATGATTGGTTCCGCGAACGTCAAATTCCGCTGATGATTGGTGGCGCAACAACTTCACGTGTTCACACAGCGGTGAAGATTGCCCCGCATTACGATGGCCCGGTGGTCTATGTACCTGACGCATCTCGTTCGGTTTCAGTGGCTTCTAGCTTGCTGTCGGATGAGAGTGCCAAGAAATTTATTCAAGATTTACGCGATGACTATGTACGCATTCGTGAACAGCATGCCAATAAGAAGGCAGCACCAACCATTTCTTTAGAGGCAGCGCGCAAGAACCGCGAGATGATCGACTGGTCTGCTTATGTTCCAGAGAAGCCGAAGTTCATTGGCCGTCGCGTATTTAAAAACTTTGCACTGAGCGATATTGCTAAATATATTGACTGGACACCATTCTTTCAGACTTGGGACTTAGCAGGCAAATTCCCCGCAATCCTGGATGATGAAATTGTTGGTGTAGAAGCTCGCAAAGTATTTGCTGACGCTCAAGCCTTACTTGATAAGCTGATTAAAGGGCAATGGCTACAAGCCGATGCAGTAGTGGCTTTCTATCCTGCTAATACCGTTGGCGATGATATCGTTTTGTATAGCGATGAAGCACGCGAGCATCCTTTATTCGTGTGGCACAACTTGCGTCAACAATCCGAGCGTCCAGTTGTAGAGGGTGTACGCAGACCTAATCGTTGTCTGGCTGATTACGTTGCGCCAAAAGATTCTGGCGTTGCTGATTACCTGGGTTGTTTTGCAGTGACCACCGGTCATGGTGTTGAAAAGAAAGTGGCTGAGTTTCAGGCAAAGCACGATGATTACAGCGCCATTATGTTGAAGGCCTTGGCTGACCGATTGGCAGAAGCATTTGCTGAGCTGATGCACCATCGGGTGCGTACAGACTTATGGGGCTATGCAACAGATGAGATTTTGACAAACGATCAAATGATCAATGAAGAGTACCGCGGTATTCGTCCGGCACCTGGTTACCCAGCCTGCCCTGCACATGAAGTTAAAGAGGATTTATTACGAGTCATTGGCTCTGAAGATATTGGCATGACTCTGACCGAGTCAATGGCCATGAATCCAGCTTCAAGCGTGAGCGGTTTCTATCTGGCTCATCCGGATGCGCGCTACTTCAATGTGGGCAAGCTATCGGATGACCAGGTTGAAGACTTGGCTAAGCGCCGTGGGCAAAGTATTGAGGACACCCGTCGTCAGCTAGCGAGCTTGCTAGATTAAACGCCCCACATGACGGGCTCGTCTTTGGCTTTGGACTGCTTCATGAGCTCCAGGAACGGGTAGGCTCGCTGTCCAAGGCGATCGGCCAGCTTAGGCTTCTCAGCGCCCTTCTCGGACTCGTCATTTGCTTTAGTCCGCTCCTCAAGATCTTTGAGGATGGCAGTTTCTAGGGCAGTGATGAGGTCAGGAAGTTGCTCAACGGTCAAAATTCCGCGAGGCTCCAGGGGGCGCCCCAAAATATCAAAAATTCGTTTAGTCAGATCCGCCAGCATGACGACATCTGGACCAGCCTTTGAGCGAAATTGATAGATCATTTCGATAGCTTACCACCTGATAAACTCACTTATCTATGTTGTTAACCAATAAAAATCGTTTAATTGAAATGCTGAGTGCTGCACTTGCAGGCTTGGCTCAGGAGCGCGACCTAGGGGAGGCTCCTACCCCCCGTTTGGAGCGTCCCAAGGCTGTTGACCATGGTGATGTCGCTTGTAATATCGCCCTTCAGCTAGCAAAGGCTTGGAAGCTGAACCCGCGTGAGCTGGCACAGGCTTTGGTAGAGCGCTTGCAGCAGCAAGTAGGCTTTAATGAGCTGATTGCATCCTGTGACATCGCTGGCCCTGGCTTCATTAATTTCCGCCTTAGCAATGCTGCTAAGACTGCTGTAGTTCAGGAGATCCTTTCTGCGGGAGCTCATTTTGGCGAGTCTGTGCAGGATGGTCGGTCTGCGCCAAGCGCCATGATTGAGTTTGTCTCCGCCAATCCAACCGGCCCATTACATGTAGGTCACGGTAGACAAGCAGCGCTGGGCGATGCCTTAGCTAATCTATTGGCTACCCAGGGAATCAAAGTTCATCGTGAGTTTTATTACAACGATGCCGGTGTGCAGATCGCGAATTTAGCCTTGTCTGTTCAAGCACGCTTACAGGGTTTGAAGCCTGGTGATGCCAACTGGCCTGAGCAGGCATATAACGGCGAATATATTGCGGAGATTGCGGGCGCATTTAAAGCCTCTCCAGAATTTAAAGATGATCTTGAAGCCATTCGTCAATTTGCGGTTGCTTATTTGCGTAATGAACAAGACATTGATTTAAAAACCTTTGGTGTGAAATTTGATTGCTATTACTTAGAGTCCTCTTTATATACCGATGGTAGCGTTGCTCAAATCGTTGGCGATTTACAGAGCATTGGTAAGACCTATGAATCCGAAGGTGCGCTCTGGTTGAAGAGTACGGATGATGGTGACGATAAAGATCGCGTAATGCGTAAGTCTGATGGTAGCTTTACCTACTTTGTGCCTGATGTGGCGTATCACACCAGCAAGTGGAATCGTGGCTTTCAGAAAGTGATTAATGTGCAGGGTAGTGATCACCATGGCACGATTGCCCGCGTGCGTTCAGGCTTGCAGGGCGTGGCACAAAAGCGCGGCTGGGATATTCCTAAAACGTATCCAGAGTATGTGCTGCATAAGATGGTTACGGTTATGCGCCATGGTGAAGAGGTCAAAATTTCTAAGCGTGCGGGCTCATATGTCACTGTGCGTGATTTGGTTGAATGGTCTGGTGGCGTTACTCCAGAGATGACGCCTGAAGAGCGGGAGTTAGCTTTGCAACGTGGTCGCGATGCTGTGCGCTTTTTCTTGATCTCACGTAAAGCAGATACCGAGTTCGTTTTTGATATTGATTTAGCCTTGCAGCAAAACGATGAGAACCCAGTGTTCTATGTTCAATATGCGCATGCAAGAATTAATTCAATCTTGCAGCAGTGGGGTGGTCAAATATCGGATTTGGCTGCGGCCGATTTATCGCTCTTACAAAGTAAAGCATCGGATCATTTACTGCGTCGTTTGGCAGAATACCCAGAAGTTCTGACCGCTGCTGCCGAAGAATTAGCGCCACATGCCTTGGCTTTTTACCTGCGTGACTTAGCGGGCGATTTCCATGCCTTCTATAACGCGGATCGCGTCTTGGTTGACGATCAAAACTTAAAGCAAGCGCGTCTTGCATTGCTACTAGCAACCCGCCAAGTTCTGCAAAATGGCTTAAAAGTACTCGGGGTATCGGCGCCAATAAAGATGTAATGGCGAGGTATGAAGTGAAGATGTAAGATGAGGAAATGATGAAAACACCGAATCAACAAAACTCCCAATACGGCGGCACTATTCTCGGCTTTATTTTGGGTTTAGGCGTCGGTCTTGGAATCGCCTTTGTCATTGCCTTTTATCTTTCTAAAAATACCCCTCAAGAAAGACCGGGGATGCGTGCCCCTAGTCTGCCTTTGACTATTAAACCTTCTGCGGCACCTGCTGAAGGTGAAGCGGTCTCTCCTGCTGAGCCGGTTGATTTAAATAAGCCGCTCCAGGGTAAATCACCCGCCCCTGCATCACCCGATCCGATTGGAGATTTGGTAAATGGCAAGAAAACTGCTGATAAGCCAGCGGACGCATCCCCTGCAAGCAAATCAGACTCCATTTATTTCTTGCAAGTGGGCGCGTTTACAAAGCGTGCTGATGCAGATGCGCAAAAAGCGAATTTAGCAATCCAGGGAATTCAGGCTCAGCTTAGCGAAGTTACGAGTGATGGCAATACCCTCTGGCGCGTGCGGGTAGGTCCATATAACAGCGTTGAAGAGAGCAACTCAGTGCGAGACAAATTGAGTAGCATTGGCATTAAACCAACTTTAATCAAATCCAGTAAATCATGATTTCATTCAGCAAAAGATTCATTACTTTATTAGCGCTGCTTTCTTTAAGTGGCTTTGTTAGTGCACAAACTCAAAAAATCGAAGAAGGCTTTGATTACCGCATATTGCCTGTTGCACAGCCGGTCGAAACCAAGGGAAAAGTAGAGGTTATTGAATTCTTTTGGTACGGCTGCCCGCATTGCTACGACTTTGAGCCAGAGCTCAGTAGCTGGGTAAAGCGCCAGCCTAAGGATGTTGTCTTCAAAAGAGTCCCCGTAGCTTTCCGTGATGACTTCTTGCCCCATAGCCAAATGTATTACGCGCTCGAATCGATGGGCAAAGCTGATGCTCTAAACGAAAAAGTCATGTACGCAATACATAAAGAAAATAAGCACCTCTTGACGGAGGCGGAGATCGCGGATTGGGTCGCATCTCAAGGGGTTGATCGTAATACTTTCTTAGCAACTTATCGTTCTTTTGCAGTAGTTTCTAAAGCGCGTGCCGCTAAGCAATTAACCGAAGCCTATCGTATTGATGGAGTGCCGACGATTGTGATGCAGGGTAAGTATGTGACATCACCATCCATTGCTGGATCTAAAGCTAAAGCAATTGCAGTAATGGATTATCTAGAAGAGAAAATTCGTAAAGACAAGTACAAGCAGTAACTTAAAAATAGGTTGCTGCGTAATGCTTTAGCGCCGCTTAAATTTTGACGAAGCGGCGCACAATCCAAAAGTAGATTGGGTAAGGCAAGATTCTCAGAAACTTTAAGAATCTTGTGAATCGCTTGGGGAAGTGAATATCGAATTCCCCCCTCTGAATACCGGTCAATATCTCGCTGGCTGCTTCCTCGGCACTAATTAAAGCTGGCATTTCAAAGTCATTTTTTGCAGTAGCCTCAGTAGCTACAAATCCTGGCGAGATCATGTGCACACTGACTCCTGTCGGCAACAAGTCGTAATATAAATTCTCGCAAAAATTAATGATGGCGGCTTTACTTGGGCCATATGCCAAGGCTTTTGGCAGGCCGCTATACCCTGCAACGCTACCCACGATGGCAATATGTCCCGAGCGAGCCTTTAGCATCTCTGGCATTACTAATGCAACTGCTCTCATAGGCCCCAGAAGATTTGCATCGATTGTTTTTTCAGCAATCTTGAAATCAAAATAAGCTGCTCGCAATGGGGTGTATACGCCCGATACAAAGAGCAGGAGATCAATTCCGCCCCAGGCGTTCAAAATCGTTTTATAGCCATCCTGGAGTTGCGCATCATCAGTAACGTCGATAGGAATGACTAGGCTTTGATCAATCGTTCCAGTGAGGGCAATTTCATTTAATCGTTCAGCTCTTCGGCTGGAAAGCGCTACTTTAGCGCCCTTGAGAAGAAGGGTTTTCGCACAAGCTTCGCCAATGCCGCTGGATGCGCCTATGACCCAGACTCTTTTGCCTGAAAAGTGGTCTATTCCGCTTTGTTTCATGTGCCTAGTGCATCAGAAGATGCTGGTGATGGTTGATGACTCAGAGTGAATTGCACTACGTCGATATTATGCTCAGTAAAGCCGGCGGCGCAATACATGAGGTAGAAGTTCCAAAGGCGTATGAATGCTTCATCAAAGCCAAGTTGACGTACTTCTTGCAGTTTTTGATTAAAGCTATCGCGCCACAAGCAAAGAGTTCTTGCGTAATCTCCGCCAAAGGCGAACTCGTCATCAATTCGCAATCCAGCTTTAGCAGCGCTTGCTTTAAAGCTTGCTCTAGAGGGCAGCATACCTCCAGGAAATACATACTGTTGAATAAAGTCAGTGTTGCGTCTGTAGCGATCAAAGAGATCTTCAGCAATTACAATCGTCTGAATGCAAGCTTTGCCGCCCGATTTTAGACAGTGGGCAATCGTTTCAAAATACTCTGGCCAATGTTTCTCACCAACTGCTTCAAACATTTCGACGGAAGCAATGCCATCAAATTTTTCTTGGCAATCGCGATAGTCTTCAAGGCGCACTTCAAATCCAGGAGGGTTAGCAATTTGACCTTGCACTGCTAGTAAACGTTTCTCTGCAAATGCTTTTTGCTCTGTAGATAGAGTTAGGCCAGTAATGGCTCTCTTATTACGAAGAGATTCCTCCATAACGCCACCCCAGCCACAACCAATTTCAAGTATGTGCTCCCCTGGCGCCGTCTTTAAGGAATCTAGAATGCGTCCAATCTTTGCACGCTGAGCATCAGTTAAGACTTGCTGATTACCTTCAGAAAACCAGGCGCTCGAGTAGCTCATCGTGGGATCAAGCCATAGCGTATAAAAAGCATTGCCTAGGTCATAATGCGCATGAATATTCTTGCGGCTTCCCGCTTTGCTGTTATCTCGCAACCAGTGTTTTAGACGGTAAAAAATTGATCCGTACCAATTGCCGTAAATGGCTTTTTCTAAAATAGTTCGGTTGCGTATGGCTAACTCAAGCAGTGCTTTGAGGTCTGGAGTATTCCATTTGCCTTGAATATAGCTCTCGGCAAAACCAATATCTCCATGGGACATGATCTCTTTAAATACAGACCACTCTAAGATATGAATTTCAGCATGCAATTGATCACTTTGAATGCCAAACTCCCGCTTCTCGCCATTGGGAAGGGTGAGTTTTAAATGACCACTGCTTAGCTTTGTCAGGAGGGTTAGGAGTGCCTTAGCCTTAATTTGGTGTTGCGGCGAAGCGCTATCTCGTCCTTGTGGACGAGAAAAATTGAGTCTGGAGAGAAGGGATTGTCCTGGGCGATTCATCTGCTAACTTCAAGTTCTGGTGGTTTAGGCTTTGAGTGAAAGGGTACACCTTTTACCCACAATTTCAATGCTTGCCAATGTATTCGGAAAATGACACCCAAGCTCATTAATGGGTAGCGTAGTAGCGCCAGCATGATATTGGTGCGACTGAGTGGGCGGCTGGTGCCGCTAATGCTGGTGTTAATGAGGGGTTGGCCGTCCTCATGAAGCTCAATGCGACAGACATTATTCTTGCCGCTACTACTATCTTGCGGAAATAAAAAGCGGAAATGGTAATCACCACGTACTGCACAAAATGGTGAAACGTGAAATACCTTTTTACTACTAAGTGTTTCGCCCGAGTGCAATGCTTCACCCGAATCTTTGTGAAGTAAATAGCAATGACGCTCACCAAAGGTATTGTTAACTTCAGCCAGTACCGCCTGTACTTTGCCATCGGCGCGCGTGCAGATCCAAAAGCTCACTGGATTAAAGACGTAACCCAATACCCTAGGAAAGGTCTGTAGCCAAATTTCTCCATCGACATGTTGCACATGATTGTCTGCAAGAATCTTTTCGATCCAAGCAAGGCTATTGGATTCTCCTAAGCCATGGTCCTTATCAAAAAATGCACAGAGGCCCCAACGGTTATCGCTTAAGCCGTTTTGATTCAGTAAATTCGGGTTGGCATTGCGAGTACGCATAGGGATGGAGATGGTGAAAACCCCATAACCAAAGGCATTCTTAGCTGGCCTCAAGCGCTGGTGTTTTACTACTCCAAAGTTAATCTTGGCATCTGACATCAATTACACATCTTGTTTGGTTTTGATCGGTTGACGAATGCTTTCAATTAAAGCTTCTGCCACTAATTCTCCGGAGCGTAAACCATCTTCATGAAACCCAAATCCCGTCCAGGCGCCGCAATACCAAATAGAGGATGTGCCCTGAATTAGGGGTAGCTCCTTCTGGGCTTGAATCGCACTCATATCAAAGACAGGGTGTGAATAGTGAATCTCTTGATGTACGAGTTTTGGATCTGGCTCTTCCGAGGGATTTAAGCTCACAATAATTTGGGTATCTTGAAGTTGAGCTGGTAGAGGTTGTAGGCGATTAATTAAGTAGTTAACGCTGACATGTTGCTTTGTGTTTGTTTTGGCACCGGATTTAGCGGTGTAATTCCAGGCAGCCCAGCAACGTTTTGCATCTGGCAAGAAACGAATATCGGTATGTAATATTGCTCGATTCTTTTGGTATGGAACTGATGCCAGGATATTTCTTGATTGTTGGTCAATGCCATGAACTAAATCTAATGTTTGGTCGCTGTGACAAGCCATGATGACTTCATCGAAATGGGCCGAGCCAGCCTGACTGATAACCTCAACTGGCCCGACATCATGACCTGTATTCACCCTCAGGACACAGTCCCTTTTAATGGCCACCCCATGTGTTTCTAGTGCTGTCACAAGGCGCTTTACATATTCTCGTGAGCCACCCTTGATAGTCAACCATTGCGGGCGATTTTGGATTTGCAAAAGGCCGTGGTTATGGCAAAAGCGCACCATGGTTTGAATAGGGAACTCGAGCATCTGTTCGACTGAACAAGACCAGATGGCGCCGATCATGGGTAGAAAGTAATTCTCTTTAAAGCTTTGGCTAAAGCGATGACGTTTTAAAAAATCGGCAATTTTTTCATCAGGCTCTTTGTATTGATGACCAGCTTCAATTTGGTCATGTGCTAACTGAGTGGCCAAACGATTAAAACGCATGATGTCATAAGCCATTCTCCAAAATGATGGAGATAGGAGATTGGATCTTTGTCCAAAAAAAGAATTGATGTCGTTACCAGCCCATTCAATCTTTTTCCCCGCCCCAGATTTACTGGCGGTATCAATCGATACAGAAAAAGACATTTCTGAGGGGGCTACTGGCGCTTGAATTTCTTCGAATAAACGAACGAGCCGTGGATAAGTCTTACGGTTAAATACCAGGAAACCAGTATCTACACCGTGTGTGATTTCATTTCCACCGATATTGCAAGTGATATCAACAGTATTGCTGTGGCCACCAATGTGATCGCCAGCTTCATACAAGGTGATTTCAAATTCAGGATGTTGTCTTAAGGCGTAGGCACAGCCTAACCCAGAGATGCCTGCGCCAATAATGGCAATTCTTTTTTTACTCACTGAGCTTTTTCTCCTAAAAGCTTTTCAATTTCATTTGTAATGCTGCTACTGGTGGGTTTGGTAACGCTTCCAAACGAATCAACCACATTACCATTTCGATCGATTAAATACTTATAAAAATTCCACTTTGGAGTTGTGCCAGTTTTGGCAATCAACATCTTAAATAGGGGGTTTGGGTTAACGCCAGAAACCGTGCTCTTAGCAAACATTGGAAATTTCACGTCATAGGTGTTCTTGCAGAAATCGGCAATCTCTTTATTGCTACCAGGTTCCTGTTGTCCAAAGTCATTCGAGGGAAAGCCCAGAATGACAAAGTCTTGATCTTTGTATTTAGCGTAAATCTTCTCAAGACCTTCATATTGGCTTGTAAAGCCGCAAAAGCTGGCTGTATTGACTACCAATATGACTTTCCCTTGATATTGGCAAAGGTTTTGCGGCACTTCATCCTGTAAGCGAGGAAAAGTATGGGAGAGCAGGGGGCTGCAAGTGGGGGCAGCATTGGCAAGCTGAAATCCAGACAAGAATGCAAATAGCCCAAATAGGCAGTTCATTACAAAACGGGGCATATTGCACCTTTTTTATTCACGAGTGAGAAGCCAAGTCTAAGACATTCTGGGTAATATCGCTGGCCTCGCAAGATTGCCATTAATATTGGGTTATGAGTCATTTGCCACCCCCTTCTTTTGAAGCAAAAGTCTGCTCACCAGAACAGCTTGCTACTCGCCTGGAAAATCTTCCTAGACCACTGGTCTTTACTAATGGAGTCTTCGATATCCTGCACCGTGGCCATGCCAGTTATTTGGCCCAGGCTCGTGCCCTAGGGGCTAGCTTGGTGGTGGGCGTGAATTCTGATGCCTCAGTGAAGATGTTGGGTAAAGGCGATGACAGACCCATTAATGCAGAGGCTGATCGCCAGGCTTTATTGGCTGCATTAGAAAGCGTGGATATGACTGTGTTGTTTACCGAACAAACACCAGTCAATTTGATTGAAAAAATTCGTCCTGATATTTACGTCAAGGGTGGTGATTACGATATCGACACTTTGGCAGAAACCCATCTGGTAAAAAGTTGGGGTGGTAAAGCAGTTGCGATACCTTTCCTATATGAGCGCTCAACTACAAGCCTGTTGGGTAAGATCCGCTCTTAGAGGCTTTGCAGTAACCACGCCCAGATACCGCGAAGTACTAATCCTTCAGTTACTTCCACGGCTTGTTTGATTGGTAAATGAGTTTTTGTAATTTCTTGCGCTAGGACTTTGGCATTTCCGCCATCAAGCCAAATTTTTTCGATGGGAAGATTTAATTCTTTTGCATGCTGTATGCCATACAAGATTGCTCCAACTTGCGCTGCATCACAACCTCCAATGATTGCGTCATTAGTGGAGGATCCAAACCCATGATGTTCTACGCGTGTAGCCAGGCCTAGCTGCGCAGTATTGTTTGCCAGACTTTCTTGCATTAATCCAAGACCGGGCAAAATCCATCCGCCGTAATGTACGCCGTTAGAACCCAATAAGTCGATGGTGGTGGCAGTACCGGCATTCACAATCAAGGTGTTTTTATTTGATAAGGCGCGTGCCCCAATCAGAGCGGCCCAGCGGTCAGCGCCGAGCTTGCTGGGATCTTGATACAGGCTACGCATTCCTGTGTAAGCACTATTGCCAGCAAGTTGTTTCCAATCCAGGTCATTCCATTGCGGGAACAGTGATTTGAGATTGGCAATCGCTTCCTGGCCAGCAACGCAGGCAAAGCCAATAGCTGCAGGCTTCGGTAAGGTTTTAGCAATATAGTCAGCCAACTCAGCTCGATGTTCTGCTGATTGCAAAGACTTGCTACTAATAGAGCCTGAGTATGCCCATAACTTTTTTTGTTGAGCGCTAGGATTTTGTGTTGACTCCACAGCTGCCCACTTCAGGCGCGTGTTACCAACATCAAAAAATAAATAAAGGCTCATGATTGAATCCGCAATGAAACATCACCCGCATGAATGGCGATGATTTTGTTTTCTTGTTGCAATAGTAATGCCCCTGTCCCATCTACACCTTTTGCAATGCCATGAATAGGATCCTTACCAGCGCCCGAAATGTACACGGCCTGATCTCGATATGCATCCCAGCCCATCCAGCGTTCTTTGTAGGACTTAAATCCATGCAGGTCAAATTCGGCAAGACTGTGTTCGAGTGAAGCAATCAGTTTGAGCCAGAGATATTCTGTATCAGGGAGTGATTTTGTCAGTTGAGCAAGTGAACCCACTTTCAGGCCCGTATCTAGATTTGCTTCAATTGCTTCTGGATTGCGCAAGTTAATGCCAACCCCAATAATCATCCAAGTAGGATCACCCGCTTTTGCTTGGCCGCCCTCAATCAGGATGCCGCCAAGTTTGTGCTTGTTCAGCAATAAGTCATTGGGCCATTTCAGTTGCAGGCCAGCCTCTTGAAGTTCTTCCTCGCTCAGGTTGCAAGCTTGTGCAATACCTTCTATCACTGCAAGGCCAACTAATAAGCTGAGTCCGCTGAGTTCGGCCGGAGTTCTTTTAAATGAAAATGCGAGAGAGAAGCAAAGAGAGTCCTCGGGGTTGGCTAGCCATGCTCGGCCTGCCCTGCCTTTGCCCGCAGTTTGTTTGTGGGCAATCCGAGCCACCGGATCAATGAGTTCCCCTGCACGCCAGCGACTCATAAGATCATCATTGGTGGATCTAGTCTCGGTAACGCGCTCAAGTATGCAATTTGCAGTCATTCCGCCATTGTAGAAAGGTCTGACCTAGAATTGTGGGATGGATCAAAAAGATCAACGACCTCGAAAGCTGGTATGGCCACTACAGGCTATGCCCTTAGCGAGGGCTATGAGCTTAAGCTACGCGCTTTTGATCATCTATGTAAGCTTGAACCCCTTTGACTTTGATTTTCAGAATGGGATCTCTGCTTGGGCGTGGTTGGATGCTCCCTTGCCCCGTTTTATGACTTTATTTGATGTATCGGTCAATATCTTGGCTTATATTCCCTTTGGATTTTTGGTAGTGTTTGCTGCCTATCCTCGTTGGCGTAACTACGTAGCTCTTGGAATGGCCCTTAGCTTGAGTGCTGGCCTGGCGCTAGGTGTAGAAACTTTGCAGTCTTGGCTGCCCACTCGCATACCGAGCCAGATGGACTGGTGGGCCAATATATTGGGAGGACTGTTAGGTGGCTTATTGGCGATTCCTCTAGGACCACAATGGCTTTCTGGAAGCGCAATTCGTCGACGTTTTGATCAATGGTTTGGCCTTAATTGGGCAGCGTGTGCCTTGTTCTTATTATTTCCCTGGTCACAAATTTATCCTCAAAGCTCTTGGCTTGGTACGGGCGTATGGGGGCATGCCATATTTGGCTCCGTTGATTGGGGTACTGTGGTGATCAATCAGGTTATTCAAGAGGCGGTAATTACCTCGCTATGCTGGCTTGGAGTGGCCTTATTGCTCTCTCTTGGGTTGCGCACTAAAGCCCCCCAGTGGCGCATTCTCAATGGACTGCTTGGCCTAACAGTGATGGTAAAGACTTTATTTACCGCCCTTCAATTTGGCGCTGAGTTTAGTTTGATCTGGCTTACCGCTGGAGCTCTATGGGGAATGGTGCTGGGTAGCATCTTATTAAGATGGACCTTAAGGCTCAAGCAAATGACTAAGTTTTGGTTAGCTTTGATTTGCTTGCTGGGAACGATAATAGCGGTCAATGTTTTGCCTGACAATCCATATTTCATTCTGACGCTCAGACACTGGTATCAAGGGCGCCTATTACACTTTAATGAGTTGATGCAATGGGTTTCCGTAGTATGGTTACCTCTGGCGCTGATTTGGATGGTTCGAAGTGCCGTGGAATTTAAACCGAAACATTGATGAATATAATTTTTTTATGAGTTTTTCACACCACCTATTTTTTTGTCTCAATCAGCGCGCCAATGGTGAAGATTGTTGCGATCAACATAATGCTTTTGCCTTGTTTGACTATGCCAAGAAAAGAGTGAAAGAGCTTGGTCTTGCGGGCCCAGGAAAAATTCGCGTGAATAAGGCGGGTTGCCTAGATCGCTGTGCTGACGGTCCTGTCATGGTTGTCTACCCAGACGGTGTTTGGTACACCATGGTTGATGTGGATGATGTTGAAGAAATTATTCAGTCTCATTTAATCGAAGGTCGTCCAGTAGAGCGCTTGCAATTAGCCTAGCCATTACAGAGAGTTGAAAGTTTTTTATGAATAGCCGTACAAAAGTAATTCAGATTGAAGGCATTTTCGGATCAATGGAAATGTCTATTGATCTGCCAGATGACTTAAAAAATGATCCTGCATTTGCTGTCCGTGGCTTGGCCCTCATTGCTCACCCCCATCCTTTGATGGGCGGCACTATGGATAACAAGGTGGCTCAAACTATGGCGCGTGCTTTTAACCAGTTGGGATACGTTAGTGTGCGCCCAAACTTTCGCGGTGTAGGCGGAACCGAAGGTGTTCATGACGATGGCGTTGGTGAGTTAGAGGACTTGCTTCATGTAACCGATTGGATGCGTACACCCTCAAGTTGGAGTCAATTTGAAGCAACTGCGAATCAATCCTGGGTAGGGGATGCCAATACGCTGCCGCTAGTAGTTTCAGGTTTTTCTTTTGGAAGCTTTGTTGGAAGTCACTTAGTGCAGAGACTCTCAGACTTGGGTCGTCCAGCTGAGCGACTGGTGATGGTGGGTAGCGCCGCAGGCAAATGGACTCTGGCCCCAGTGCCTGCAGATACGATTTTGATTCATGGGGAACTAGATGAAACCATTCCCTTGATTGATGTTTTAGATTGGGCCCGTCCGCAAGAGTTGACTGTGCAAGTAGTGCCTGGCGCAGATCACTTTTTCCATCGCCGCCTACATTGCATTCGCAACATCATTACTGGTGCGTGGTTAGGCATGCCAGATCATCGTAAGTAATTAGAAATAGAAAGACTATATGGCCGAAGAAAAATCATTAATCGAGTACCCATCATTATTTCCTATCAAGGTCATGGGTAAAGCAAACCCAGAATATCTTCCAGCGATAGTGCATATTGCCAAACAATTTGATCCTACGTTTGATGAGAGTAAGGTCGAGCAGCGTCCTTCTAAGGATGGAAATTATTTAGGCATTACTTTGCCAATTACTGCGACTAGCCGTGAACAGTTAGATGAGTTGTATAGAACCTTGTCCACCCATCCATTGGTTAGTGTTGTTCTGTAATTGAATTCATGGCAGCTTTAGTAAAACAACTGGGTTTGGCAGATTACGCCTCTACGTATGAGGCGATGAAACTCTTTACTAAAGAGCGTACTAGTGAAACGCCCGATGAAATTTGGGTCCTAGAGCATCCTCCGGTTTTCACTTTAGGTTTGGCAGGCGATGCGGGTAACTTGCATACACCCAGCAATCAAATTCCACTCGTGCAAGTGGATCGGGGTGGGGAGATTACGTATCACGGGCCAGGTCAAATCGTGGTTTATCTTTTGCTAGATCTAAAGCGTCTAGGGATCTTTGTAAAAGAATTGGTCTCTCGTATAGAGCAGGCGCTGATAGATACGCTGGCCGATTTTGGGATTAAGGCTGAAAGGCATCCGGGGGCTCCGGGAATTTATGTCTCTGAGCAGTCAGGAGTGTCCTCAGAATGGATTGGCGCTAAGGTAGCTGCCTTGGGCCTCAAAGTCTCCAAAAGCTGCTCCTATCATGGCCTAGCCCTGAATGTCGCTACCGATTTAGAAGCATTTCAGCGTATCCACCCCTGTGGGTATGAGGGTTTAAAGACAGTTGATATGCAAACCCTTGGGATCAAGGACAATATAGACACTATTAGCCAAAGGCTTTTGCAGCATTTACAAAAGCATCTGATGCCATCATGACCACAAATAAGCCTGACACCAAGACACCTATCGAGGCGCGCCAAGACCTCAATTACGACGCATCACGTAAACAAAAGTCGAGCGAAAAGACTGCGCGCATTCCAATCAAAATCATTCCTTTAACAGAGGTATTGAAAAAGCCTGACTGGATTCGGGTGAAGGCAGCTTCTAATAATTCCCGCTTTTCTGAAATCAAAAAGATTTTGCGCGAGAACGAGTTAGTCACTGTTTGTGAAGAAGCGAGTTGCCCCAATATAGGTGAGTGTTTTGGTAAAGGGACTGCCACATTCATGATCATGGGGGACAAGTGCACGCGTCGTTGCCCATTTTGTGATGTAGGTCACGGTAGACCAGATCCGCTGGATACAAAAGAGCCTGCAAATCTCGCCCGCACAATTGCTGCGCTTAAATTGAACTATGTCGTTATCACTAGCGTGGATCGTGATGATCTGCGTGATGGTGGCGCAATGCATTATGTCGATTGTATTTCTCAATCACGCGGACTCTCCCCGAATACCCGTATTGAAGTATTGGTCCCAGATTTCCGTGGCCGCCTAGATAAAGCGTTGGATATTTTTGCTGAGCATGCACCGAGTGGCTTGCCCGATGTGATGAATCACAACCTCGAAACAGTGCCTCGTTTATACAAACAGGCTAGACCGGGTGCAGATTATTTGCATTCTTTAAAACTCTTGAAAGATTTTAAAGAGCGCTTTCCTCATGTCCCTACTAAAAGCGGTCTAATGGTGGGTCTTGGTGAAACAGATGATGAGATTTTGGAAGTCATGCGTGATATGCGTGAGCACAATATCGATATGCTCACTATTGGTCAGTATCTTGCCCCGTCAGGACATCATCTACCTGTTACGCGTTACGTTCATCCCGACGTCTTTAAGATGTTTGAAGAAAAGGCGTATGAAATGGGCTTCTCTCATGCGGCTGTAGGCGCTATGGTGCGCTCAAGCTATCACGCAGATCAACAGGCGCACGGAGCTGGGGTTGTTTAGAGAGATATTCAAAGCCGCCTCCTTACTAGCGACTTTCTTTTTTCTGATTGCATGTAGTCCTAAATTAGATTGGCGTTCAGTCCAAGCCCCGCAAGAAAGATATACCGCTTTATTTCCTGGCAAACCAGATAAGTTAGAGCGCCGCATTCCTTATCTTGATCAAGAACTTTTACAGACACTTGAAGCGGTAAAAATTGATGATGATATTTACTCGGTCAGCACTATCCAGTTGCCGGCCAATCAAAGTGCCTCACTAAGCAAGTTACTTTCGCAATTACAGGCTAACTTAATTGATAGGGCAAAAGCATCTGGTGGCGATGTCATTGTTGAGGATGCTTTTTATAAAACAACAGATCGACAGCGTTTACCGATCAAAGATTATTTTCTGGATTTGGAATCCAACGGTAAATCACAGCAACTCATGCGCGTTCGTTGGATTAATCGAGTTGCGTTGAATGGTGATATCTGGGTTTATCAAATATCAGTCCTGCATATGAATGCAGGCACGGAGAATGTAAAAACTTTATTGTCTAAAGAAGAGTATGAAAACTTCTTTAGTGATTTTTCTCCAGAGTAGTCTGAAGAGAAGATCATTTAATTATTGTTTTTCTAGTGCAGCAACTTTAGCTTCAAGCGCTTCTAACTTTTCACGTGTCTTAGCAAGCACTTTGCTTTGAAGATCAAATTCCTCGCGTGTTACCAAATCCATTTTCTGAAATCCTTGATTCATCATGGCGCGTACATTCTTTTCAATTTCTTGAGCTGGCGAATTGCGAATGGCATCACCAACCTTGTTTTGCATATCGTTCGCGATACGTTGGATTTGCTCGAGGATTTCGCCTGGTTTTTGCATGATGAGGGTTCGCAGTTCTATTGAGAGTTGCAGAAAAGATACACATTTGTATTTTAAGTTGTATGCGTAAAACTGCCCAAAAAGGGGTTAAAACCCGAAAAATGCCCCATATTCACCCTTCAGGTGCAATATTTAGCACCAAAAAAGGGCATTTGCCTTATTTGGGGGATTTGTGACAAAGCCATGAACCCCTGGGGATTCAATATCACCCCATGCAATAAGCATTCAACCCATTTTTTTATTACAACCAGTAAGGAGTAGTTCATGAAAACTTTGCAAAAGACAGCAATCTCTGCGGCAGCAGTAGCTTTGTTGGCAGGCCTTTCAACTGCAGCATTCGCAGCTGACGAGCCAGCAGCACCAGAAGTAAGTCCAATCACTGCTAACGTTACCGTTGCAAGTAACTATATCTACCGCGGTATTACACAAACTAATAATAAGCCAGCCATTCAAGGCGGTTTTGATTATGCGCATGAGAGCGGTTTCTACATTGGTAACTGGAACTCCTCCATTACTTGGATTAGCGATAGCTATCCTGGTGCTGGCCAAGGCGGCCATTCTGTTTCTGCTCCTGTTGAGATGGACTTCTACGCCGGCTTTAAGAAAGAATTGATTGGCGAAGGTTTTGCAACTGACGTCGGCGTCTTGCAATACTACTACCCAACTTCAGGATTGCCATCAAGCCAATCCAATGCTTGGGTTGCTGCTAACCCAGCATCACGTCAAGCTTCTGGTACAACGCCAAACACAACTGAGTTATATGCTGCTCAAAACTTCACTTTTGGCCCAGTAACTGGTTTTGGAAAAGTCTCATACGCCGTAACGACTTTGTTCGGACTTCAACAGTCTTCCGGTGCTTTTTATCCTGATTTGACTGCAAACTATGACACCGGTTTTTATGGGATCGCTGTTAATGCACACGTTGGTTATCAGTATGTACCCAATAACATCGTCACTACATCCGCAATCGCTGGAGCTGGTAACGGTGGAACATGGAATGCAAGCTATGCAGACTGGAAGCTGGGTTTGACTAAAGACTTTGGCGGTGGCTTGTCAGGGACTGCTTACTACACAGGTACAAGCGCGCAGAAGGTTGGAAATACTTATGTTTATTCGACACCTAACGGTGGAAATGCTGGACGCGGTAACGCAGTTGTAGCCCTGACAAAAACTTTCTAATTTCCACTCTGAACGGAGAAACACATGAAATTAATTACCGCAATCATCAAGCCCTTCAAGCTTGACGAAGTGCGCGAAGCTCTCTCAGAAGTGGGAGTTTCGGGCATTACCGTCACTGAAGTTAAAGGCTTTGGTCGTCAAAAAGGTCACACCGAGTTGTATCGTGGTGCTGAGTATGTTGTCGACTTTTTACCTAAAGTAAAAATTGAAGCTGCTGTTGAAGATGGCATCTTGGAGCGTGCGATTGAAGCAATTGAAAAATCAGCACGTACTGGCAAGATTGGCGATGGCAAGATTTTTGTCTCTCCAGTTGAGCACGTCATTCGTATTCGTACCGGTGAAACCGGCGCGTCAGCACTTTAAAGAGAGGTTCAAAATGTTAACTTGGATGAAACGACTCGTTGCTGGTGGTGCTATGGCTTTGGCTATTGGCGCTACTGGTGTAATGGTTACTTCGCCAGCGCATGCTGATGAAGTAAAGAAACCAGCTGTAACAGCTCCTGCTGCTACTCCTGCTGCTGCAGAACCTGCTCCTGTTCTTTGCTCTGAAAAGTGCAATAAAGGTGACACTGCTTGGATGATGGTCTGTACAGCATTAGTGCTGTTGATGACTCTTCCTGGCTTGGCGTTGTTCTACGGCGGTTTGACACGTAGCAAGAACATCTTGTCTATCTGTATGCAATGTTTCATGGTCTTCTCTTTGATTTCAGTGCTATGGGCGATTTATGGCTATAGCTTTGCATTCACGGAAGGCGGAGCATTCATCGGTGGATTAGATCGTCTCTTCTTGGGCGGTATGAATCCAGACTCAGTAGCAGCAACCTTTAGTAAGGGTGTTGTGATTCCTGAGTATGTATTTATGGCTTTCCAAGCGGTGTTCGCAACTATTACTTGCTGCTTGATCATTGGTTCTTTTGCTGAGCGCGCTAAGTTCTCTGCAATCTTGGTATTCATGGTGATTTGGTTCACTTTGAGCTACCTGCCAATCGCTCACATGGTTTGGTTCTGGCCTGGTCCAGATGACATCAAAGACGCTGCATCACTAGAAGCAATTACTGCTCGTGCTGGTTGGTTGTGGCAAAAAGGTGTTCTCGACTTTGCTGGCGGTACCGTTGTGCATATCAATGCTGCGATCGCTGGTTTGGTTGGTTCCTTTGTTATCGGCAAGCGTTTGGGCTACGGCAAAGAAGCAATGAAGCCACATAACTTAGTTTATGTAATGTCTGGCGCTGCTCTCTTGTGGTTCGGCTGGTTTGGTTTCAATGCTGGTTCAGCTCTTGAAGCAAACGGTAGCGCTGCCTTGGCATTCGTGAATACTTATTTAGCTACTGCTGCTGCTGTATTGGGTTGGTCAGTTGCTGAGTGGGTTCTCAAAGGTAAGCCATCAATGTTAGGTGCTGCATCTGGTTGCGTAGCTGGTTTAGTTGCAATTACTCCTGCTGCTGGTTTCGTTGGCCCAATGGGTGCAATCGTAATCGGTGTTATCGCTGGCGTAATCTGCCTCTGGGGTGTTACTGGTCTCAAGAAGATTTTGGGTTCAGATGACAGCTTGGACGTGTTTGGTGTTCATGGCGTAGGTGGTATTACTGGTGCATTGTTGACTGGTGTATTCGCTGACCCAGCTTTGGGTGGAACAGGTATCTGGGATTATGTAGCTAATGCAGTTGCTCCCGATTACTCTGTTGCTAGCCAATTATGGATCCAGGCTCAAGGCGTGATTACCACTGTAATTTGGTCTGGCGTAGTTTCTTTTGTAGCCTTCAAATTGATCGATATCGTGATTGGTTTGCGCGTTAAGGAAGAAGAAGAGCGCGAAGGCTTGGACATCAGCTCACACGGTGAGACTGCTTACGAGTCTTAATCAGTAGATTTACCCCTCACTGGGCGGCCCTAGTTGGCTGCCTAGTTTTAAGCGCGGGATCCTCGGATCCCGCGTCTTTCTTTTAATAATCTTACAATGGTGGAATGGTTCCACATCTCATTACTGCACTTACCGGCCCTTTGCTCGAATTAGAGTCAAAGGTTCTAGAAGCGACCCCAACCATTGAGCGTTGGTTCAGGCTGGAATGGCAAGAACATACCCCGCCTTTCTACTGTTCAGTCGATTTACGCAATTCTGGCTTTAAGTTAGCTCCAGTTGATACCAATCTTTTCCCTGGAGGGTTTAATAACCTTTCGCCGCAGATGTTGCCGCTTGCTGTTCAAGCTGCCATGGCTGCCATTGAGAAGATTTGCCCTGAGGCCAAAAACTTATTGCTGATACCAGAACGACATACACGAAATACTTTCTATTTGCAGAACATTGCGCGCTTGTCTTCGATTTTGCGTCAAGCCGGCTTAAATGTTCGGCTAGGTACTTTCTCTGAAGAAATTAAGAAGCCAACCTGGATTGATTTACCCGATGGCAATCGATTATTGATGGAGCCACTTTCTCGATTGGGCCTCAAGAAACAACGTTTAGGGTTAAAAGATTTTGATCCTTGCTCGATCCTGTTAAATAACGACTTATCCGCAGGTATTCCTCCGATTCTGGAGAACATCTATGAGCAGTACTTACTGCCAGGCTTGCACGCTGGCTGGCATGTGCGTCGTAAATCTAATCACTTTGCCGCCTATGAAGAGGTGGCTAAGAAATTTGCCAAAGTCGTTGATATCGATCCATGGATGATTAACCCTTACTTTACTAGTTGCTCCAATATTAATTTCCACGAGCGTAAGGGCGAAGACGAACTTCAAACTGCTGTAGAGCAAGTCTTAAAAAAGACTGCCAAGAAGTACCGTGAATACGGTATTAAAGAGAAGCCTTATGTCGTAGTAAAAGCTGATGCTGGTACTTATGGCATGGGTGTGATGGTAGTCAATGATCCCGGGCAGTTAAAGGGCTTGAATCGTAAAGACCGCAACAAGATGAGTGTGGTCAAGGAAGGCCTTGAGGTCAGCGATGTATTGATTCAGGAGGGTGTGTATACCTTCGAGAAGGTCAATGAAGCGGTTGCTGAGCCCGTGGTGTACATGATTGATCGCTATGTCATTGGCGGCTTCTATCGTGTTCATACTGACCGCGGTCCGGATGAGAATCTCAATGCTCCCGGCATGCATTTTGTGCCTCTAGCCTTCGAGCAAAACTCGATGCCTGATCTAGGGGCTAAGCCAGGTAGCGCCGCTCCAAATCGCTTCTATCTATATGGTGTGGTTGCTCGCTTAGCGCTGCTTGCTGCATCATTGGAGCTAGAGCGAACCGATCCCAATGCTGAAGCTGCATAAATAAATCACCAATCTCTCAATAGAAATAATGAACCTTCTTTTTATTGCAGATCCCCTTGAATCTTTTAAGATTCAAAAAGATTCCACACTCGCAATGATGCGAGCAGCGCAAGAGGCTGGGCACTACTTATGGTTTTGTCAAAGTCGCAATGTGTTGTGGAGAGATAATTTTGTGGTGGCTGATTGCCAGTCTTTAGTCATTAATCCCAGCTCCACGAACTGGTTTGAGTTGGGTGAGATTGAGTCTCGAGCACTCAAGTCTTTTTCGGCAGTTCTCATGCGCACAGACCCTCCTTTCGATATTGAATATCTCAATACCACTTGGTTGTTATCGGCCGCAGTACGTCAGGGCGCGAAAGTGTTTAACGAGCCAAGCGCTGTTCGAGATCATTCAGAAAAACTATCTATTACAGAGTTTCCAGAACTGATTCCGCCTACCTTAGTTACGCGTGAATTAGCTGCGGTAGAGCTTTTTCATCAGGAACATCGCGATATCGTGATTAAGCCTTTAGATGGCATGGGCGGCATGGGCGTATTTAGGGTTGGGGCTGATGGCCTTAACCTTGCGAGCATTGTAGAAACCCTTGGTGAGAATGGCGCAAGAACCCTGATGGTTCAACGTTTTCTTCCAGAAATTGCCCAGGGTGACAAACGTGTGCTTTTAATTGGCGGAGAGGTGGTGTCATTTGCGCTAGCTCGCATTCCGCAGGGTAGCGAAATTCGGGGTAATTTAGCAGCGGGTGGCAAAGGAGTAGCGATGCCTTTAACCGAGACCGAAAAAGGGATTGCTGAAAAATTAGCCCCTGTTTTAAATCAGCGTGGATTATTCTTGGTTGGGTTGGATTTAATCGGCGGCTATCTCACTGAAATTAATGTGACGAGCCCTACTTGTTTTGTTGAAATTACTGACCAAAGCAACTTTAATGTTGCGCAATTTTGGTTGGCAGCGCTAGAGAAAGCATTGGCATAAATATGGTTGGAATTGTCATCGTTGCTCACACACCGGTTGCCAGCGCAATGCTGGGGTTTGCTGAGCATACTTTTGGTGTATTGCCTGAGCGTGTTCGAGCAGTGGATATCCCTCCTCATGAAGATACCAAGGCAAGCTTTGATCGCGTGATGAAGGCGGCTTATGGTGTGAACACAGGCAACGGCGTCTTAATCCTGACAGATGTTATGGGTGCAACTCCTGCTAATGTGGCCTCAAAGTTAGAGGCCTTGGGTCCTTTATCGGGATTGAATGCGCCTGTAATTGTATTGGCGGGATTAAACCTTCCTATGCTGATGCGTTGCATTTCTCATCGCGGAGAAAATCTGGAAGACTTGGCGCAAAAAGCCCTTGCTGGTGGACAGAATGGCATCTTGCGCTTAGGTGCAAAAGTAAATCAAGAATAGATAAGGGCCAGCACACTATGCCTTCGGTAGAAATCGAAATCATCAATAAATTAGGCTTGCATGCGCGCGCATCTGCCAAGCTATCTCAATTAGCCGCTCAGTTTCCCTGTGAAATATTTCTGTCACGTAATGGGCGTCAAATTAATGCGAAGAGCATTATGGGTGTGATGATGTTGGCGGCCGGTATCGGCAGCACTGTGACCCTTGAGACTGTGGGCGAAATGGCAGATGAAGCTATGCAGGCACTCACCGCCTTAATTAATGACCGATTTGGTGAGGGTGAGTAAATAGTATGACTTTTGCATTACACGGAATTCCAGTATCGAAAGGCATTGCCATTGGCAAGGCGGTACTGATTTCTCGTGCAGCATTAGAAGTTAGCCATCACCTGATTGAGGCTGGTAAAGAAGAGGCTGAAGCACAGAAGCTATTAGACGCATTTGATCAGGTTCGCCTAGAGCTTGAGCAATTGCGCCAAGGATTGCCAAAAGATGCCCCGCAAGAGATGGCGGCATTCTTAGACGTGCACGGCATGATATTGGCAGACCCAGCATTGGCTGAGAAGCCCATTAAACTCATTCGCACGCAACGATTAAATGCAGCATGGGCCTTAACTACTGAGTTGAATGATCTGTTGGAGCAATTTGCAGACATTGAGGATGCGTATTTAAAGGAACGCGCCAACGATATTCGTCAGGTTGCTGAACGCGTGATTAAGGCATTAAATGCCCAGAAAAAAGATCCATTAAACGATGCCGATTTTTTGCCAACCAGTGATATCGGCGTTGAGTCCATCATCGTTGCCCACGATATTGCTCCGCATGACATGCTGCGTTTTAAAGAGCATGCTTTTACCGGATTTGTAACGGATCTGGGTGGTAAAACTTCCCATACGGCTATCGTGGCGCGCAGCATGGAAATACCCGCAGTAGTTGGTGTGCGCCATGCCAGCGAAATGATTCGTCATGGTGATTGGTTGGTGCTAGATGGCGATCGAGGAGTTGTAGTAGTTGCCCCAGATGAGCAGCTACTAGCCGAATATCGCAAACTACAAGCTCAGGTTCTCAAAGAAGCTCGCAAGCTCCAACAGTTAAAGCATGCAAAAACAGAAACAGCCGACCGTGTTGAGATTGAGTTGTTTGCCAATATTGAATTGCCAGAAGATGCTATTCAGGCGGTGAAGTTGGGTGCTGTAGGGGTTGGTTTATTCCGCTCTGAATTTTTATTCATGGACCGTAAGCAGGCTTTGCCAGATGAAGAGCAGCAATACCAAGAATATCGTCGCGTAGTCGATTTAATGCATGGCTTACCTGTCAACATCAGAACGATTGACGTTGGTGCAGATAAGGCATTGGGCGGCGGTGGCGATATTTCTCAAACAGGCACATCACCATTGGGCTTGCGGGCAATCCGCTGGTCTTTAACGGAGCCTGAAATCTTTTTAACGCAGCTCAGAGCAATCCTGCGTGCATCAGCACATGGTCAAGCGCGCATCATGATTCCAATGTTGGCTCATGCTAAAGAGATTGATGAAACATTTAGACTGATTGAAAAAGCGAAACAACAATTGCATCAGCGTGGCAAAGCATTTAATCCGAATATTCAAGTTGGTGCAATGATTGAGATTCCGGCCGCTGCTTTAGTCTTGCCTTTGTTTATTAATCGATTCGATTTTCTTTCTATTGGAACGAATGATTTAATTCAGTACACACTAGCGATTGATCGTGCAGATCATGCAGTTGCCCATTTATATGACCCATTACATCCAGCGATATTGAATTTATTAGCCAATATCATTGAGCAAGCTAAACGTGCCAATGTACCTGTTGCTGTTTGTGGCGAGATGGCTGGTGATCCTGCATTAACAAAGTTATTGCTTGCCTTGGGTTTAACGGATTTCTCAATGCACTTCAGCCAGTTATTGCTGGTCAAGCGGGAAATTCTTCGGGCCAATGTCGGCTTGTTAAAAGCCCGCGTTGCTAGAGTCTTGAAGGCATACGAGCCAGAAGAGCAGGCAAAGGCTCTAGAGCGACTGCTGTCTTAATTATTTATTGCGCTGCCTAGTGGGCTGAGCCGCATACCGAACACTCGGAATTACGGCTAATACGGATTTCATCGATTTGGGTCGTAAGCCCATTCCAAAGCAACATGCGGCCCACCAAGGGCTCTCCAAAACCAATTAATACCTGCAGGGCTTGAGCGGCTTGCATGGCTCCAATGATCCCTACTAGAGGCGAGAAGATGCCCATGCTGGAGCAACTGACTTCTTCAAATACTTCATCTGGAGAAAAGATGCAGGCATAGCATGGTGAGCTTGGATTTGGCAGATCAAAGACGCTCACTTGACCATCAAACTTGAGTGCTGATCCGGAAACTAGAGGAATTTGATGTTTAACGCAGGCAGCATTAATAAGGTGTCTGGTTGAAAAGTTATCTGTGCAATCGAGCACAACATCAACGCTTGGCAGTAGTTCATCTAATAGCGAAGCTGTGGCTTTAGCCTGAATGGTTTCAATCTGAATGCTGGAGTTAAGGCATTGTAAAAATTCTTTTCCTGAAGCAACTTTGCTTTTGCCAACGCTACTTTCGGTATGCATGATTTGACGCTGCAAATTGGTGAGCTCTACATCATCATGATCTACTAGGGTGATGTGTCCCACTCCGGCAGCGGCTAAATAGGGGGCGGCAGCACTACCTAAGCCGCCGGCGCCGATGACTAATGCATGTGATTGGAGAAGCTTCTCTTGGCCAGCAACATCAATCTCGTCAAGCAGCAAGTGCCTTGAGTATCGAAGTAACTGCTCGTCATTCATGTGCCAGCCGCAGAGATTAAAAGATTATTCGAGTTTGGATGAGGAGCGCTTCACGGGCTGGCCATTAATAAAGGCTACTGCCTGAGAAAGCATGAAGTCATCTGCACTGCCTAGCTCAGGCGGTTTCTTATTCTTATCTTTCTCTTTTTCTTCAGGAGTCTTCTTGGCATTTTTCTCTTCAATGCGCTGCAACTCTTCGAGGCGACGTTGTTCGCGATCTTTAATGAGATTATCTTCAGCAGACTGCTTATTGCGTAAGTGTTTCTCGCTATCGATCTCGCGAGTGATTAAGACATCATCTGGATCACCATCTTTGTTTTGATCTACTGGGATATCTGGTTTCACACCAAAAGCCTGAATCGACTTGCCGCTTGGGGTGTAGTAATAAGCGGTAGTAATCTTCAGTGCTGAATCATTGGTCAGGGGGCGAACGGTTTGGACAGAGCCCTTACCAAAGGTCGTTTTTCCAATAATGGTTGCGCGTTTATAGTCCTGGAGTGCGCCAGCCACAATCTCAGAGGCTGAGGCGGAATAAGCGTTTACCAAGACCACCATGGGTAATTTCTTAAATATCGCTGGAACACCCGCCAAAGGGTCGCCAGACTCATTTAGGCGATACATCGCTGGCGTTGCATTAAATACCTGTTTTGAATCTGGGGACTGGCCTTTAGTGGAGACAATAACTGCGTCAGCAGGCAAGAACGCTGCAGCCACACCCACGGCTCCTTGCAATAGACCGCCGCCATTGTTGCGCAGATCAAGAATGATGCCTTTGAGTTTTGGATCTTGATTGGCAATATCGGTTAATTTCTTAGCAAGATCAGGAACGGTGCGCTCCTGAAAGCTGGTGATGCGTACCCAAGCAATATCGTTATCCAGAATTTTTGTTTTGACTGATTGAACTTTAATCTCTGCGCGAGTGATTGTGACCGGAAAGCTACGCTCTTCACTCTTACGAAATACCGTCAAAGTAATTTTGGTTCCAGGTTCGCCGCGCATAGTGCGTACCGCTTTGTCTAGAGACATACCGCGTACAGGTTTGTCATCAAGGCGTGTAATGAGGTCTCCGGCTTGAAGACCTGCGCGAGCAGCAGGACTATCTTCAATTGGATTGAGTACTTTCACTACACCATCTTCTGAAGTGATTTCAATACCAAGTCCAGCAAACTTTCCAGAGGTCATCTCTTGCATTTCTGCAAAATCTTTTTTATCTAAGAAAGTGGAATGAGGATCAAGACTACTGACCATTCCTTTAACAGCATCCGTTAATAGTTGCTTGTCTTCAATAGGCTCAACGTATTCGCGCTTAATTTGGGCAAAGACATTGGAGAGCGTGCGAAGCTCATCCAGCGGTAGCTGAGGGCTTTGCTGGGCGGTCGCGGAGAGCTGTATCGTGGCTGCTACGCCGGCGATAAGGCCAACGGCTATCAGGGCGAAATTCTTTAGAAATTGGCGCATATCTCTTTTGCTTTAATCCAAATAAAAGTGTTGAATGGGTTTGAGGTTGTCGTCTAACTCATAAACAAGTGGCACACCATTAGGTACATTCACTTCCATGATGGCTTCATCAGACATTTGATCTAAATACTTAATGAGTGAGCGAATGCTGTTGCCGTGTGCTACTAGTAAAACGCGTTTGCCAGCTTTGAGTGCGGGTGCAATAGATTCATTCCACAAGGGTAATACTCGATCAACGTTATCTTTCAGGCATTCACCCAGGGGAATATCGGAAGGATTGAGCTTTGAGTAACGGAGGTCATTTTTTGGGTGACGCTCATCATCATGCTCAAGTAGCGGCGGACGTACATCATAGGAGCGACGCCAAATATGAACTTGTTCATCGCCATATTTAGCTGCGGTTTCAGCTTTATTCAATCCGGTGAGTGCGCCATAGTGACGTTCATTTAAGCGCCAGCTATGAACAACAGGGAGCCACATTAAATCCATGGCATCTTGAACGTGCCAAAGAGTGCGAATGGCACGCCTTAAAACGGAGGTATAGGCGATATCAAATTCATAACCTGCTTTTTTGAGGCTTGCGCCTGCTGCGATGGCCTGTTCTGCGCCCTTAGGGGTTAAGTCGACGTCCGCCCAGCCAGTGAAGCGGTTTTCAAGGTTCCAGGCGGATTCGCCATGACGAATAAGGACAAGTTGTTTCATAGAGCCATTCTATAATCTGGTGATGAACTTTCTTACGCAAATTGATAATTTAGCGCTTATTGCCCTGCTTTTGGTTTCAGGCATAGCGCTTTTCCTACCCTCATTATCTACGCTTATTGGCGGAAAAGGCTTAACGCCTACTGAAGCGACGATTTGGATTAATCGTCGCAAAGCCTATGTCTTGGACCTGCGCTCGGAGGAGGCTTTCAAATCAGGGCATTTACCTGGCGCCAAATTCGCCAATGCTGCTGGCTTAACTGCAGCCATTGAAAAGCTCAAGTTAGACCGCAAGCACCCAGTGGTCTTGGTTTGTGAAACGGGCTCCCAGTCACGCAAACTCGTAGCCGAAGCTCAAAAACTAGGCTTTGCCGAAGTAGGCGCTTTAGATGGCGGCGTGCAGGCTTGGAAAGCAGCAGCCCTACCTTTAGTGAAGTAAGGAGAAATCGATGCCTCCAGTAACAATGTATAGCACCCAAGTTTGCCCTTACTGCGTCATGGCGGAAAAGTTGCTGACTAAAAAAGGCGTTGCTAATCTCGAAAAGATTTTGATTGATCGTGATCCGGCCCAGCGCGAAATAATGATGACACGCACTGGCCGCCGCACTGTTCCACAAATCTATATAGGTGACACGCATGTTGGTGGTTATGACGACTTAGTGGCATTAGATCGGGCTGGAAAGCTTGATCCCTTATTAGCTTAATAGATTAAACATACAAAGAAAGTTAGCAATGACTGAAAAATCCCCAGCACCCCAGGCAAGTGCCGAGCAAGCTAAAGAACCTGGATTTCGTATTCAGCGAATTTACTTAAAAGATGTATCTCTTGAGCAACCAAATGCTCCGCAGATTTTGTTGGTTGCATCTGAGCCACAAGTGCATGTTGAGATTGATATCTCCGTTGCACCCTTAAGTGAAGGTATCTTTGAGGTGGCTCTAAGCTCCACCGTGACTGCTAAAGTCGATACCAAAGTACTATTCTTGGTAGAAGCAAAACAAGCTGGCATCTTTGAATTTAGTAATATTCCGGTTGAGCAAATTGATCCCATGCTTGGCATTGCTTGCCCAACGATTTTGTATCCGTATTTGCGTTCAAATATCGCCGACATTATTAGTCGCGCAGGCTTCCAGCCAATTCATTTGAATGAGATTAATTTCCACGGCATGTATGAACATCGTTTGATGCAAGCTCAACAAGAAGCTGCCGCTAAGGATGGCGCTGCCGCTGAGAGCAAGCCTCACTAAGCTCAACGAGCGAGCCCACAGATCATGAAAGTGACACTGCTCGGTGCTGGCGCCTGGGGAACAGCGATGGCTGCGCAAGCAGCTCGCTTTCTCCAAGAGGGTGATGTTGTTTTATGGTCTCGTAGCAAACAACAGTTAAAAGGAATTGAAGAGAGCGCTGAAAATCGCGCTTATCTTTCAGGGATTCAGTTGCCTAGAGGCCTCAAGTTTGAGGGCGACTTCTCTACTGCTATCAAAAGACTTTCTAGTGATGATTTATTAGTCATTGCTACACCGATGTCGGGGCTTTCAGAAACAATCGCCCAAGCTTTAAAGATTGCTGAGCACCCACTCAATATTATTTGGCTCTGCAAAGGTCTTGAGCCGAATACTGCCTTATTGCCCCACCAGGTTGTAGAGCGTGAGAGCAAGATGCATTCTCATGGAATAACGCATTCATATGGCGCCTTATCTGGCCCAAGCTTTGCGCGTGAGGTTGGTGAAGGTATGCCTTGCGCTTTAACAGTTGCTAGCAAATCTCCCAAGTTATGTGAAGCAGTGCAGACCGCTTTCCATCACGGCAATATGCGCGTGTATTCAAGCGATGATTTAATTGGTGTGGAATTGGGCGGGGCAATTAAGAATGTCTTGGCGATTGCTGCAGGTATTGGTGATGGCTTGGATTTGGGTTTGAACGCTCGCGCTGCTGTTCTCACGCGCGGTTTAGCAGAGATGATGCGCATTGTGAAAGCCGCAGGCGGTAAATCCGAAACTTGTATGGGTCTAACTGGGGTTGGGGACTTGATCTTGACTGCCACTGGAGATCTATCGCGTAATCGGCGCGTTGGTCTTGGGCTTGCTGCTGGTAAGTCGCTGCCTGAGGTTCTTGCCAGTCTTGGTCACGTTGCTGAGGGTGTGCTTTGTGCGGAGGCGGTTGGCGACTTGGCAAAACGCCTAGGGGTTGATATGCCGATTACTACGATGATGAGTGAAGTGCTCTCTGGAAAATTGAAGCCACATGATGCTGTTAAAAAGCTCATGGGGCGTGATCCTAAAATAGAATCGTAATTACAGCATCTGGGTCAATTTGTTATTGACCGCCAGCAAGGCCATTCTGCCGCCATGCTTCATAGACGACGATTGCTACAGTATTTGATAAGTTCAGACTACGACTGCTATCTTGCATCGCCAGACGCATGCGATTCTCATTCGGAATGGAGTCTCTGACTTCATCGGTAATTCCTTTAGTTTCAGAGCCAAATACAAAGTAATCATTGGGCGCATATTTGCCTTCATGAAACTTTCCCGAGCCCTTGGTGGTCATTGCAAAGAGATGACGAGGATCGGGTTGTTCATCCTTTAAAAACTGTGCCCAATTTTTGTGGACTTTGACTCGCGCAAACTCGTGATAGTCCAAGCCTGCTCTACGCAACTTAGCATCTTCCATCGGAAACCCAAGCGGCTCAATTAAATGTAGCTTTGCTCCGGTATTGGCGCACAAACGAATAATGTTGCCTGTGTTGGGCGGGATTTCTGGTTCAAATAAAACGATATTAAACATGTAACACTCTTTAAATTGGTCGCGCAGCTCGAAGTACTACCCAATTAATTACGCGAGATACACCATTGTCCTTCAGAACGCGCGCAATTTCATTAAGAGTTGCACCGCTTGTCATCACATCATCAAACACAATCACAGTCTTATTTGCGAGCTGCTGAATATAACGCTCTTCAACGTAAAACATTCCCTGAATGGCTAGGTGGCGATTGCTTAGGGTGCTTCCGGCCTGGTGCTCTGCATAATGATGGCGCTGCAGCACGTAAGGTATTTTTTGAATATGCCCTCCACACCGAATCTGTTTAGCTATTTCCCAGCTTTGATTGAAGCCACGCTGTGCTAACTTCTCAATACTGAGCGGCACTGGCAGTAAATAATCAGCAGAAATATCTTCAAGCTCCTTACTAAGAAGTAAGTTCCATGTTCTGCCAAGGGCATTAGCAAATGCAATGCGTTTTTGATACTTCAATTCATGCAGTGGAGTTTGTAGCAATCCATCATAGCGATCCAAGCAATGGGTTGCATCAAAGTATGGTCGAGAGATTTGGCATTGCACACAACGTTGCTCTGCAATTTCTGGTGCCTGAAGTGCTATGCCACATTGATAGCAGCATTGGTAGTTCATTAAGCCATCATCTCGCAATTGATTGAGACAGCGATCGCATAGGGATGATTTTTGAAACTCCTGACAAGCAATGCAGGCTGTTGGCAAAAGCTGCTCACAAATAGTTTGAAAAATGTTCTCTGGAAATCGCATGGGGCGCTGAGTATACTGAGCCAATGACCCAGCCCCTTAGATGGTTACAAGACGAAATTGCAGATCGCATGCTGCAGAAATTAGACATCGTTAAGCTTGATGTAAAAGACATCTTAGTGGTGCCCGATTTTGCTGGTAAGCATTTAGATACGCTCGCTCAGCGCTATCCAAGGGCGCGCATTTTTAGCATCACCGAAAAAGGTGTTTCAGGATTTCAAATGTGGCGCACTAAAGCGCTGAGTAATTGGCGATCCTTATTCGCCAGTAATACAAGCCCCTTGGCAAGTTACCTCTCGTCTGGAAGATTTGATATTCCCGACAATTCTGTTGATTTAGTGTTTAGTGATCTTTTGCTGCATGATTTGCCTGATCCAAAACATTTCTTGCAGGAGTGTTGGCGCGTGCTACGCGAGGGCGGCTTAATCACCTTTAGTTATTTGGGGCCGGACACTGGCAAAGAGTTGCGCTCCTTGGATCTTTCAGGGTTGAAGCTCAGGAATTTATTAAGCCCTTGGGATATGCACGATATGGGAGATGCTTTGCTTGGGGAGCGGTTTTCTGATCCTGTAATGGACATGGAGTACCTCACTTTGGACTATGAGAAGCCAGCCTTATTGCTAGCAGACATTATTGCGCTGAAATTGATACATTCCACCCCTCCTCAAGTCACTGAAAAAGAGGTTTTGCTGCAAAAAATTACCTTAGAGGTGGTTTATGGGCACGCATGGGCACTCGGAAAGCGCCTTGCAAAGGCAAAGGACAACGTTGCTTACATTGATCCAAATCAAATTGGGCGCAAGACTAGGCCAGATTCTGCCTAAGTGTAAGTACTTACTATCATTTAAACCTCGACCAAGATTGGTTCAAGCTGGGTTAACCCTGTTTGTTGTTGCGCCTAATTAACCCTATAATCACGGCTGTAAGTATTAGCTTGAGACCGTTTTTTGGGCATTTTGTGGCATTTTTGCTGCTTTGCTCACGACAATAAACAGAGAATAAGATGAATTTATTTGGAAAAGTCACTAGGGCTTCGCTCTATTTCGCAGTAGCTTTTGGTACTGCATTTGCTCATGCAGCAGAGAATATGCCTGGTGGCCCAGCTGTTAATCAGCTGAATTTTACGCCTCCTGCAACGAAAATCATGCAAGAGATTCATTGGTTGCATTGGATGATGTTGGTCATTTGCGCAGTGATTTTTGTTGGTGTTTTCGGAGTGATGTTCTATTCCATCTTGAAGCATCGCAAATCATTGGGTCACAAATCAGCTTCTTTTCACGAGAGCACAACTGTTGAAATCATTTGGACAGTGATTCCGCTGTTAATCGTGATCGGCATGGCATTACCAGCAACAAAAACTGTTGTGGCGATGAAAGACACCACTAACTCTGACATCACTATTAAGACCACTGGTTATCAGTGGAAGTGGGGTTACGACTACATCAAGGGCGAAGGCGAAGGCATTAGCTTCTTGTCTACCTTGTCAACATCACGTGAAGCAATTAACAACTTGGCACCCAAATCAAATACCTATTTGATGGAAGTAGACAATGAAATGGTTGTGCCAGTAGGTAAAAAAATTCGTTTGATCACTACTGCTAATGACGTGATTCACGCTTGGACTATTCCAGCGTTTGGCGTTAAGCAAGATGCGATCCCAGGCTTCGTACGTGACACTTGGTTCAGAGCCGACAAGATTGGCACATTCCGCGGTCAGTGCTCTGAGCTTTGTGGTGCAGAGCACGCTTTCATGCCTATCGTTGTCAAAGTAGTTTCACCAGAGGACTACACCGCTTGGGTTGCTGAGAAGAAAAAAGCAATGGGCGCAGGCGGCGATGATCCATCGAAGGTTTATACCTTGGATGAACAGAAAGAGCGCGGCGCAAAAGTTTATGCAGCGAACTGTGCAGCTTGCCACCAGCCAAATGGCAAAGGTGCTGGCGCGTTCCCCGCATTGGATGGCAGCAAAGTGGTTAATGGACCTAAAGCAGGCCAATTTAATATTTTGCTGAACGGTAAAAATGCAATGCCGAAGTGGGGCGGTGTCCTTTCCGACGGAGATATCGCAGCCGTTATTACCTACACCCGTAATTCATGGGGTAATAAAACGGGCGAAGTGATTCAGACCCAAGAAATTATTACCGCACGCGGCCAGTAAATCAGATTAACTAATACAGATAAAACGAAACCGGAGTAATCCATGAGCACAGTCTCTACTACCCACGACCACGCACACGATCACGCGCATGATGATCACACGCCACACGGATGGCGTCGTTGGTTATTTGCAACCAACCACAAAGACATCGGTACGATGTATTTGATCTTCTCGTTTGTTAGCTTGTTAGCTGGCGGCACTATGGCGTTGGGAATTCGTCTGGAATTGTTCCAGCCTGGTTTGCAATTCTTCCGCCCCGAGTTCTTTAATCAGCTAACAACCATGCATGGCTTGGTAATGGTGTTCGGTGCGATCATGCCGGCATTCGTTGGCTTCGCGAACTGGATGGTGCCCTTGCAAATTGGCGCATCCGATATGGCGTTTGCTCGTATGAATAACTTTAGCTTCTGGATTCTTCCGGTTGCTGCAACATTGTTGTTCAGTTCATTCCTAGTTCCTGGCGGTGCTCCATCTGGTGGTTGGACTATCTACGCTCCATTGACCTCACAAATGGGTCCTGGCATGGACATGGCTATTTTTGCTCTGCATTTATTGGGCGCCTCATCCATCATGGGTTCGATCAACATCATCGTGACCATCTTGAATATGCGCGCTCCTGGCATGACTTTGATGAAGATGCCAATGTTCTGCTGGACTTGGTTAATTACTGCTTACTTGTTAATTGCTGTGATGCCTGTATTGGCTGGCGCAATCACCATGGTTCTAACTGACCGTCATTTCGGTACCTCATTCTTCTCCGCAGTTGGCGGTGGTGACCCAATCATGTTCCAGCATATTTTCTGGTTCTTTGGTCACCCAGAGGTTTACATTATGATTCTTCCAGCATTCGGAATCGTCAGTGAAATTATTCCAACATTCTCCAGAAAAACATTGTTTGGCTACAGCTCAATGGTTTATGCAACCGCATCTATTGCGATCTTGTCATTCATCGTTTGGGCTCACCACATGTTTGCAACTGGTATGCCTGTAACTGGTCAGTTGTTCTTCATGTACGCAACAATGTTGATCGCTGTTCCAACTGGCGTGAAGATTTTTAACTGGGTTGCAACCATGTGGAAAGGTTCGATGACCTTTGAAACGCCAATGTTGTGGGCTATTGGCTTCATCTTCGTATTTACGATGGGTGGCTTTACTGGCTTGATCTTGGCGATGGCACCAATTGATATTGGCGTGCAAGATACTTACTACGTTGTGGCCCACTTCCACTATGTATTGGTAGCGGGCTCATTGTTTGCAATGTTCGCTGGCTTCTACTACTGGTGCCCTAAGTGGACTGGCTTTATGGCCAATGAAACTCGCGGCAAGATCCATTTTTGGACTTCCATGATTTTCTTTAACATCACATTCTTCCCAATGCACTTCTTGGGCTTAGCAGGCATGCCACGTCGTTATGCCGACTACCCTACTCAGTTTGCAGATTTCAATATGGTTGCTTCAATCGGCGCATTGGGCTTTGGCTTATCGCAGGTCTATTTCTTGTTCTTCGTTGTGCTTCCTGCATACCGTGGTCAAGGTGAAAAAGCGCCAATGAAGCCATGGGATGGAGCTAAAGGTTTGGAGTGGACTATTCCTTCTCCAGCACCACACCACACTTTTGAAACTCCGCCTAGTGCTGAGCAAATGCATGAAGCAGGAATTTAATTCTTCAGAGAAACAAGCCCTTGCTGCGAATAATCGTAGGATGGGCTTCATTCTTTTGAGTGTTGTATTGGTATTTTTTATTGGTATTGTGATTAAACGGAGTATGTTGGGTTAATCCCGCAATGACGATGGTTTCAACTCAATCACTGAATCGCCAGATTTTATTAAAGCTCTTAATTGCAGCGGTAATGATGTTTGGATTTGGTTATGCACTAGTCCCAATGTATAAAGCCTTGTGTGAAGCTACTGGGATTAATGTTGTAACGAGCAAAAATGACTATGGCGTTAGAGCTTTCAGCCCAAATAGGGTTGGCAATACCCAAGTTAACTATGCACGTACGGTGACGATTGAGTTTGACTCTAATAGCCGAGGCCCGTTTACTTTTAAGCCGGTAAAGAATTTTTTAGAAGTGCATCCTGGTGAAATGACCGAGATTGTTTATGAGGTCACTAATAATCAGAATCGCCAAGTACGAGCACAGGCAATACCAAGTTATGCGCCTAAAAGCGCAACAGAATTTTTTACAAAGTTAGAGTGTTTTTGTTTTCAGGAGCAGACACTAGCGGCAAATGAAACAAAGAAGATGCCAGTAGTTTTTGTGATCGATGCGGGTTTACCGGACGATGTGAAAACCATTACTTTGTCGTACACCTTCTTTGAGCTGGGCATGGGTGGCACACCACCTGCGCCAAAGTCAAAGGTGGTGTCATGAAGAAAAAAAGTAGTTTTATGCAGTCTATGAAAGCCGTGATGTGGGGTTTCTTGGGGGTGCGTAAACAATCAGGTTTGCAGGAAGATGTCGCTTCACTTAGTTTTGTTCACATTATCATTGCAGGTGTTGTTGGCGCCTTGATTTTTATGGGCGTTCTCCTGTTGATAGTGAAAGCAGTTGTTTCCCATTGATTATTTTTTGATTGAATAGAGAGAATAAGATGTCATCCAATTCAACCCCATACTATTTCGTCCCTGGACTATCTAGGCATCCTGCCATGGCCGCCGCCGGCTTAATTGCATTTGGCGCTGGTATGTCTGGCTGGGTAAATCACACTTCTTGGGGCGGTGCCCTAAGTTTAGTTGGTGTGGCATGGGTTCTATTTGTGCTCTATCACTGGTTCGGCGATACGATTGCTGAATCCAATGCTGGCAAGAATGGTATCAACGTTGATATTTCTTATCGCTGGTCAATGGCTTGGTTCATCTTCTCTGAAATCATGTTCTTCGGCGCATTCTTTGCGGCCCTCTTTTACGCACGCAATATTGCAATGCCTTGGATGGGTGACGTTACGAGCAAATTACTTTGGCCTAATTTCCAGGCTGTCTGGCCAAATGATGGCCCTGCTGGATTGGTTGAGAAGTTCACCACTATGGGCCCATGGCCGATTCCAACCATCAACACATTATTGTTATTGAGCTCTGGCGTGACGATTACTATTGCTCACCATGCATTGGTAGCGAACCACATGAAGAAGGCCATTATCGGCTTGGCTGCAACTGTTGGCCTAGGCTTCATCTTCTTGTGCTTCCAGGCTTTTGAGTATTACCACGCTTACCATGAGCTCAATTTGAAGCTCACATCAGGTATCTACGGTTCTACATTCTTTATGTTGACTGGATTCCATGGTTTCCACGTATTCCTTGGGGGCACTATGCTGGCCATCGTATTGCGCCGTATGATTCGTGGCGACTTTACTGCTAAACACCACTTTGCTTTTGAAGGCGCTGCTTGGTACTGGCACTTCGTTGACGTAGTCTGGCTTGGCTTGTACATCGCTGTTTACTGGATGTAAGTTGAATAAAAAATCGGGGCTTTAAAGCCCCGATTTGTTTTAGTACTCTTGTCTTGTGCAGTAACGGTTAGTTTGTTCCCGCCCTGATACCAGTAGCCTCAATGAGGCCAAAGTAGTGGGCTAGCAGAATTCCTAAAAATAGCGCGACGGACAAGCCAATGCGTAGCATCAGTGAATGAACCATGCGGGAGCTATTTCCCCTATCTTTCATCATGTAATACAAAGCCGATCCTAAGCTAAAAACAATCATTAGTAGGACAATAGGAATAATCCACTTCATCTCAAATCCCTCAATTGAATAAGCTGTTTTTTGCCCTCGTTGCCAAGCGCATAGTCGCTACTTTATCAGCCTTGCTGGTGATTGCGATCGGCTGTGGTGCTGGGGTCTGGCAACTGAGTAGGGCTAATACCAAAATTGCCTTGGCAGCGAATTTACAGGCTCGCCAACAAATGCCCATATTAAGTGCCAATGCAACACCATGGACCTTGGAAGAGGCTAGTGAGCGCCGTATGATTGCTCGGGGGCGATATATTCCCGAGGCAGCAGTTTGGCTGGATAACAGGCCAAGACCTATTCCTCCTGCTGGTAGCGCCACTGCACAGTCCGGCTTTTACCTGATGATGCCTTTGAGGCTGGAAGGGAAAGATGAGGTTCTTTGGGTGAATCGGGGTTGGGCGCCGCGCAACAATGAAAATCGCGAAACCCTCCCACCCGTGCAAACCCCAAATACAGTAGTCAATATTGAAGGCGTTGTATTTGCTCATCCCGGGAAAGTCTATGAGCTTGGGAGCGGCAAGATTTCTGCCGATGTAAACAAACCAAGAATTGAACAAAATTTTGATTTAACAGCTGAAGGCAAGTTACATGGTTGGAGTCAAGCGCCCTTTATCTTGCGTGAGATTGAGGTTGGCATAGAGGATGGCTTAATCCGCGATTGGGCGCCTCTGACAAGTGGGGTCGATCGCCATTATGCTTATGCATTCCAGTGGTTTGCTTTGGCTTTTGCTGGATTTTTATTTTGGTTGCTAAGTGGCCTGCGGCAATATAAACGACAGGGATTAGTGAATGGGGATCAAGAGTGAGTGATAAAGAGTTATTAATTCCGGCTTCACAGGTGGATGCATCTGCGATTAATGCGCGTACGCGTCGTGGCCGTATTCAGATGTTGTTGTTATTGCTTGCCTGTGCCTCACCAGTTCTCGCCTCTTACTTTGCTTATTACGTGATTAAACCTGAAGGTGGAAAAACCAATTTCGGAACACTCGTATATCCAGCGCAAGAGTTCAATACGGCGTGGCTTGATGCCCCCCTCCAGGGTAAATGGACTCTCTTAGTTGCTCGTCCAGCTGGTGAATGCCACATCAAAGATGAGAAATGTATTGAAGCTTTATTTCTCATGCGCCAAACCAAAGTTGCCATGGGTAGAGAAAGCGAACGCTTGCAGTTGATCTGGGTGAATACAGATGGCAAGCCTGTTGACCCTGAAGTCCTCAAGATTTATGACGAAAAGACGGCGGGGCTTAAGGTGCTTACATTGCCCTCCGACCCAAAGCAAAGGGCTGACTTTGAGACTTGGTTAAATAAAGAAGGTGTAGGACAGGAAATTCAGTTGATTGATCCAAGTCCTGCCAAGATGATGTATTTCCCAGTGACAAATTCTCCTAAAGAATTTTCTAGCATGAAGAAGGACTTGGAAAAGCTTCTGAAGTTAAATCACAAGGGCGAGAATTTGTAATGCCCAGTTTCATTTTATTTCTGGAGTTGGCAGCCATCGCTATTATTTTTGCTGGCCTACCGCTCTTCTTCATTTGGAAAAAACCTGGCTATAGCTTGTTGCAAAAACTCAATTGGGTCTTGGTCTTCATGACCTTTGATCTAATTGTATTTGGCGCATTTACACGCCTCACTGACTCTGGGCTGGGCTGCCCTGATTGGCCTGGATGCTACGGTACTTCCAATCCTTTTCATGCGCTAACGGATATACAGCAAGCTGAGAGCGCTTGGCCTACCGGGCCAGTCACAACTATTAAAGCCTGGATTGAGATGATTCATCGCTACTTAGCCATGACAGTAGGTACATTGATTTTGGTACAAGTGACTATTGCATTTTCTAAGCTGAAGTCCTTGGGAAAAAATCCTTTGCTCGGCAGCTTGGGCTTGCTCTTATTGGTCTGCATTCAAGGCGCCTTTGGTGCTTGGACTGTCACCCTGAAGTTGCAGCCAATCATTGTTACAACACACCTGATGTTGGCCTTAGTCTTGTTGGCTTGCTTAACGGCGTATGCGCAGCAGTCATGGGAGGACAGGTCCTCTACAATTCGCACCATTCGGGTCCGGCCGCTTTCTGCGCAACTCCTCACCCTTTCCTTTATTGTTTTATTCACCCAGGTTTTCCTAGGTGCATGGGTGAGTACTAATTACGCAGTACTAGCCTGTCCTGATTTCCCAACCTGTTTGGGAAGTGCTTGGCCTGAGACGAATTGGAGTGAGGGCTTTACTCTCTGGCGTCAATTGGGGCTCAATGCTCAGGGAGAATTTATCTCTCCAGAGGCCTTGCAAACAATCCACTGGGCACATCGCCTCTTTGCCATGCTGGTATTGGTTGTACTTGGGACCCTGGGCTGGAGTGCTCTTGCGCTGGCAACCCCAGTGCTATCAGGCCTTAGTCAAGTGGCCAAGCTATTGCTAGGAGTGCTTTTATTACAAGCCATCACTGGTATTTCTAATGTGGTGTTTCAGTGGCCGTTATTGGCGGCTTTATTACACACTGCCGGCTCTGCGGCTTTGGTATTCTGTTTGGTCAGAATGAGTTATTGGGCTTCTTGGAAGCCTTTCATTCAAAAGAAGATGGCGTAAATATGAGTGACTCTAAAACAAGCGCACCAGTGGCTATGCCACGTTGGCGTCAATATTGGGTTTTAACTAAACCCAGAGTGACTCAGCTCGCTGTTTTTTGTGCAGTGATTGGTATGTTCTTAGCGACGCCTGGCATGGTTCCGTATCCAGTGCTATTTGGTGGCGTTGTTGGTATCTGGCTTTTGGCTGGCGCTGCATTTGCAGTGAACTGTTTGATTGAGCAAGCTGTTGATGCCAAGATGAAGCGCACTGCTTGGCGTCCATCAGCCACCGGCGAAGTCACACCTTTTCACATTATTATTTTCTCAATTGTTCTGGGTTCACTCGGAATGATTATTTTGTGGAATTTTTGTAACCCATTAACAATGTGGTTAACACTTGCTACCTTTGTTGGTTATGCAGTGATTTACACCTGGTTACTAAAACCTGCCACGCCACAGAATATTGTGATTGGCGGTTTATCCGGTGCGATGCCACCAGCCTTGGGCTGGGCTGCAGTGACTAACACCCTTTCTGCGGAAGCCTGGCTTTTGGTTCTGATTATTTTTGTGTGGACCCCCCCACATTTCTGGGCACTCGCTTTGTATCGTCGCGATGACTATGTTCAATCGGGCTTACCAATGTTGCCAGTGACTCATGGAGAGCGTTTCACACTTCTGAATATCGTTCTTTATACCCTCATATTGATTGCAGCTACGATGCTGCCTTATATCTATGGCATGAGCGGTATGGTGTATTTGGTTTCGGCAATCGTCCTAGGTTTAATGTTCCTGGCCTATGTTATTGCCTTGTTTATTTCCTACAGTGATGCTTTAGCCAAAAAGACCTTCCGCTTTTCTATTACCTATCTTTCGCTACTCTTTGCAGCGCTTTTGATAGACCATTATTTCCTCTGAGAGTCATATGAATTTTTTGCGCATTTGCTTTTTAGCAATTCTTTGTTTTGTATTGACTGCTTGCAGCCCAAAGCCAGAGTTTAAAAATATTGATATCACTGGCAGCACCGCTTTCGGAAAAGACTTTAGTTTGGTAGATCCTGATGGCAAGGTGAGAACCTTGGCGGACTTTAAGGGAAAAGTAGTGGTGATGTTTTTTGGGTATACCCAGTGCCCTGATGTTTGCCCGACCACCTTAACTGAAATGCAGCAAGTTATGACGCTCTTGGGGTCTCAGTCCGATAAGGTGCAAGTACTTTTTGTCACTGTAGATCCTGAGCGCGATACTGCAGAGATTCTCAAGCAGTATGTCCCTGCCTTTGATCCTCGTTTCTTGGGTTTGCGTCCCGCAGATGAGGCAGCTTTGGAGAAGGTGACGAAAGACTTCAAGATTTATTACAAGAAGGTTCCAGGATCTAAGCCAGGCTCTTACACCATGGATCACACAGCGGGTAGCTATGCATTTGATCCTGAGGGTCATCTACGTTTGTATATCAAGCACGCTCAAGGTCCAGAGACCTTGGCGCATGACTTGAAAGAATTGCTGAAGTAAGAGAATTAAAGAAGTTTGCTGCCTGCAAACTTCTTGCTTGATTAAGCTGCTTGCAACAGGCCGCGCATCTTTTTGAGAGCGGCCGTTTCAATTTGACGAACACGCTCTGCTGAGATGCCATATTCGCTAGCAAGATCATGTAACGTCTTAGTGCCATTACCTTCGGCATCCATGGCCAACCAACGAGATTGCACAATATTGCGACTACGCTCATCTAAGGCCATCAGTGCTTGGTCTAGCTTCGGGCCTTGCAAGGCATCTGCTTCAGCGCTAGCAATGCGAGCGGTAGGCTCTTGAGAGTTATCCGCCAGCCATTGAATAGGGGCGTAAGCAGATTCATCATCGCTGTCATCGCCTTCTAGAGCGACATCGCCACCAGCAAGGCGCATTTCCATTTCTTTAACATCGGAACCTTTGACATCAAGTGCTTTGGCCAAGGCTTCAACTTCGCTCGGAGTAAGCGCACTTAATGTAGGTTTATTGCTGCGTAAGTTAAAGAATAGTTTGCGTTGTGCTTTAGTAGTTGCAGTTTTTACTAAGCGCCAATTCTTGAGAATGTACTCATGAATCTCTGCTTTGATCCAATGGATTGCATACGACACTAAACGTGCGCCATTGTTTGGGTCGTAACGTTTCACGGCCTTCATCAAGCCAATATTGCCTTCTTGAATTAAGTCAGCATGCGGGATTCCATAGCCAAGATATTGGCGAGCAACAGAAACTACTAGGCGTAAATGAGAGAGCACTAAAGTTTTAGCGGCATCGACATTTTCAGTGCGACGAAATTCCTGCGCAAGATGTAACTCTTCGGCAGCACTAAGCATTGGCACGCGATTAACGTACGAAATGTATGAGTCGAGAGTGCCAACCCCAAGAGTTGGCAGCATCGGAAATGCAGACGCCGACGCAGTCTGCGCGACTGGCAGCGTTTGCAACTTCGGGTTGTCGGATTTCTTTTGAACCATTTTTTCTTATAAATATGATGTATTAGTAGAAGTCTATTTTAGCACTCTTGTCAAGAGAGTGCTAATGGTTTTAATGACCTCTAAGCTATTGAATTAATTGAATAATTCAGATGAATATTGTTCTGCTGTGAAGGGGGCTAAATCTTCAATCCCTTCGCCCTTGCCTAGGGCTAGAACAGCGGGTTTTGGGCCATCTTGTAGGGTGTGGGCTAGGGCGCAGATCACGCCGCCCTTAGCGGTGCCATCAAGCTTGGTAACAATGATTCCAGTGAGGCCAAGGGCGGCATGGAAGGCCTTTACCTGGCTCAAGCCGTTCTGTCCGGTATTGCCATCCAAAACAAGCAGGGTGTGGTGAGGCGCCCCAGGTAGCGCTTTACCAATGACACGTTTGACTTTCTTAAGCTCTTCCATGAGGTTGTCTTGGGTAGCAAGACGCCCTGCAGTGTCAATGATGAGAATATCGTTCTTACGAGAGATGGCAGCATGAATGGCGTCGTGTGCAACGGCTGCTGCATCACCACCTTCTTGAGTAATAACGTCAACCTGGTTGCGTCCACCCCACTCCTGAAGCTGGTTACGTGCCGCAGCTCTAAAGGTATCGCCAGCAGCCAAAAGAACTGACTTACCTTGAGACTGAAAGAGTCGGCAGAGTTTGCCAATAGTCGTAGTCTTGCCGGCTCCATTTACCCCTACAACCAACCACACCTCTGGGGTGTTAGGCTTATCACTTGTAAACAGTGGGTTTGGTAAAGGTTCAATAGCAGTTAATAGAGCGCTGACTTCTTGAATGAGAAGAGCTTGTAACTCCTCTGGACTAGAAGCCTTTTCAGACTTTGCTGCTTTACGTAGTTTGGTGATGAGTTGTTCGGTCGTAGGCAGACCCACATCACTTTGAATGAGTGATTCTTCTAAAGTTTCAAACCAAGATTCATCAATCTTGCTTGATTTAAAAAGGGATCCGAGGGTTTTACGTAAGCCGAACATAATCGATACAATTTAAACCTTGCATCTTATCAATTTAATTCTAGGGATATGGTGATTTAGCAGATGCTTTCCAATTTACTTCGATTTTCCTTTTTATTCTTTGTATTTAGTCAACTTACTTGGGCTGCTGGTCCTGATTCAGAGGATACGCATGAGTATCAGTTGAGCAATGGCCTCAAATTGATTGTCAGGGAAGATCATCGTGCGCCAACGGTAGCTCATATGGCTTGGTATCGTGCTGGATCAATGGATGAGGTCAATGGGAAGACGGGCGTTGCACACGTGCTTGAACACATGATGTTTAAGGGTACCGACAAAGTGAAGGCAGGCGAATTTTCTCGCTTGGTAGCCGCGGTCGGTGGGCGCGAGAATGCATTTACCTCGCGCGATTACACCGCTTATTTTCAGCAAGTTGAAAAATCAAAATTAGAAGACGTGATCAAGCTTGAAGCGGATCGTATGTCTAACCTCAATTTTGATGATGCAGAATTCTTAAAAGAAATTCAGGTCATCATGGAAGAGCGTCGCTTACGAACAGAAGACAATCCTAGTAGTTTGCTCAACGAATCATTAATGGCAACTGCTTATATGAGCTCCCCATATCGCCACCCCGTTATTGGTTGGATGAATGACTTAGAGAATATGAAAGCGTCCGATGCGCGAGATTGGTATCGCAGTTGGTATAAGCCAAACAATGCAACCGTAGTCATCAGCGGTGATGTGGATGCTAAAGAAGTGTTGAATATGGCGGAGAAGTACTACGGCGCTGCCGCTGCTCATGAGTTGCCAGTGCGTAAGCCACAAATTGAGCCGCCTCAAAAAGGTATTAAGCAGGTTCAGGTAAAGGCGCCAGCTGATAGCGCTCAATTAGCGATGGCTTGGAAGGTGCCCCGTCTTGAGCATGGCAAGCTGGATGACCCCGAGCCATATGCCTTAGAGCTTCTGACAGCAGTGCTGGATGGCTATGACAATGCCCGCTTAAACCGCACTCTCGTTAAGCAGGAAAAAGTAGTGAATGATGTGGGTGTGGGCTACGACATGATTTCTCGTGGGCCAGAACTATTTTTAATTAGCGCCACGATGGCTAAAGGAAAAACAGTCGATCAGGCTCAGGCAAGCATCCGCAAGGCGCTTGACGAATTAAAGCAAAAAGGAATTCTGGAGTCTGAACTCAAGAGAATTAAGGTACGAATTCTGTCTGAGCAAATCTATAAACGGGATTCTATCTTTGGCCAAGCAATGGAAATTGGCAGCACAGAGATGGCAGGATTTTCTTGGAAGGACATCGATTACATGCTAGAGAAAATGCAAACCATTACACCTGAGCAAGTGCAGGCAGTTGCAAAAAAATATCTGGTTGATGAGGGTTTGACGATTGCGGTATTGGATCCTCAGGCGCGTCAAACTGCAGGTAAGGAGAGCAAGTGATGAATGTCTTCGTTAAGAGTATTTCAGTTTGTCTCTTTACTTTTTGCTTGTTTAGTAACGCGCACGCCATCTTGCCGATTGAGAAGTTAGATTCTTATAAGGGCGCCAAGGCATATTTAGTACAAACCAAAGCGCTGCCGATGGTAGACATTGAAGTGAGCATTGATGCAGGCGATCGCTACGACCCTGCTGGCAAAAGTGGCCTAGCCGATATGGTTGCAGGCCTGATGAATTATGGGGTGAAGAGCGGAAAAGGGGTTCTCAATGAAGCTCAAATAGCTGATGAAATCGCTGATCTTGGAGCTAATATTGGCTTATCTGTGAGCGGCGAGCGAGCAATCTTGCGCATTCGGAGTTTGAGTCGAAAAGACTTGCGCGATAGAGCAGTACAACTAGCCGCTGCTATGTTGAGCGCGCCGACTTACGATTCAAAAATTGTTGAGCGTGAGAAACAAAGAGCGATAACGAGTTTGCTTGAGGCGGAAACTAAGCCCGAGTTTGTTCTCGAACGTCGTTTTAAAAAATCAGTGTATGGAAACTATCCCCTAGCTGATTCGCCAACAGTGAAATCAGTTGCTGCTGTAAGCGTGAATGACTTGGTGCAATTTCATAAGCAGTTTTATCGCGGTGACCGCATGATTGTGAGTATTGTTGGCGATATTGATCGCGCTCAAGCAGAAGAAATCGTCAAAGCTTTGTTAAAGCAGATTCCTGCTTCAGGTCAGCCCATCGCAAAGTTGCCTGAACTCGAGCGCTCTCCCGTAGAGCCTCTGGCGCAAAGAGAAATTCAAATTCCTTTTGACTCTCAGCAGGCTCACATTGCCATGGGGATGACGGCGGTTGCTCGCAACAACCCTGATTACTTCCCCTTACTGGTTGGTAACTATGTTTTAGGCGGGGGCGGTTTTGTCTCTCGCTTGATGGCTGAGGTGCGTGAGAAGCGCGGTCTGGCATACAGCGTGTTTAGTTACTTTATTCCTGGAAAAGAGAATGGCATTTTTCAAGCGGGTCTACAAACCAAGAGTGATCAGGCTGCGCTGGCTTTAGAGGTGATGAGTTCTACCACTGCTCAATTTATTGCTGATGGACCTACTCCATCTGAGCTTGTGGCTGCTAAAGCAAACTTAGTAAATGGTTATCCATTGCGGATTGATAACAATCGCAAGTTGTTGGACAACGTCTCTTCAATTGCATGGAACGACTTGCCGCTCGATACGATGGATGTATGGACTAAGCAAGTTGAGGCGGTAACTTTAGAGCAGGTAAATGCCGCATTCAAAAAATATCTTGCAATGGATCGTATGAAGATTGTTGTATTGGGAGCAAAAAATAAATAATCTCAATAAAGCAAACAAGCCTCTAAAGACTGAGCCGCCGAAGAAGGTACGGATTATTGGCGGCAACTGGAGAAGTCGTTTGCTAACGGTTTTGGATCTTCCTGGCCTACGCCCTACAACTGATCGTATTCGGGAAACGCTATTTAATTGGCTAGGACAAGATTTAACAGGTTTGCGATGCCTAGACCTTTTTGCAGGTACCGGTGCTTTGGGTTTTGAGGCCGCATCAAGAGGTGCTGCATTGGTAGTGTTGCTGGAGAAAGAAAAAAAGGCCTACGCAAATTTAATAGCCAATTTTGCTTTATTACAGTCTTCGCCAGCCACTGGCCTCGTAGAAATTTTGCAACGAGATAGTCTTGAGTTTCTGAAGCAGCAGGCAGAGCGTTCCAGCAATTTAATTTTTATTGATCCACCATTCCAGGATTCGGGCTTATTAGATCTAGCAGTCATTCAGGCTGGTAGAGTTTGCGATGACTCTGCTGGCGGTGGTATTTATGTGGAATTTCCCTCTAGTCGTCCACGCGAGGAGGTAGAGGCCCTACTACCGGACTGGCATTGTGGAAAATACTTAGAGGCTGGACAGGTAAAAGCTTGTCTATTTCGGAGTGGAAGAGGCTAAACTCTTGCCTGTAGCCGATAAAGCCTTAGGAACGTTATGACAGTTGCCGTATACCCTGGAACATTTGATCCATTTACTCGTGGTCACGAGGACTTGGTTCGCCGCGCATCGAGCATTTTTACGGAGTTGATTGTGGGTGTTGCCGACAGTCGCAGCAAACGTCCATTCTTCAATTTAGAAGAGCGCATTGCTATCGCTAAGGAAGTACTTGGCCACTATCCGAATGTAAAAGTCGTTGGCTTTACTGGTTTATTAAAAGATTTTGCACGTGAGCATCAAGCGCGCGTGATCGTGCGCGGTTTACGCGCTGTATCTGATTTTGAGTATGAGTTCCAAATGGCAGGTATGAATCGTTACCTGCTTCCTGATGTCGAAACGCTGTTCTTAACTCCATCCGATCAGTATCAATTTATCTCAGGCACTTTCGTACGTGAGATTGCTTCAATGGGTGGTGATGTGAGTAAGTTTGTTTTTCCATCAGTGGAAAAATGGCTCGTCAGGAAAATTGCTTCAGGTACTCAGAATAAAGAGTGACCAAATGAAATTTGGCGAGTAAATCATGGCATTAATGATTACGGACGAATGCATCAACTGTGATGTCTGCGAGCCAGAGTGTCCGAATGATGCCATTTACATGGGTCTGGAGATTTATGAAATCAATCCCGATAAATGTACTGAATGCGTAGGTCACTATGATGCCCCCCAATGTCGCCAGGTCTGTCCAGTCGATTGCATTCCATTTAATCCTGAGCATACCGAAACTCAAGAGCAGTTAATGATGAAGTTCACGCTTTTAACTGCTGCCAAAAAAGCCAATACAGCTTAACTGAGCAGCTTAGTTCAGTACTTAGCCCTTGGAATGCAACTCCATCATGGCGGTTTGAGTGTCGCCTTTTAAAAAGAGCGGCAAAATTTGCAGACCATTTTCAATGCTGGCATCAATGAGTTTTTGCTCGGCTAATTGAGGTCTACGTAATACATAATCTGCAACATCCATAGGACGTCCATCACCAGCTACATCTCTAGGGTGGCCAATGCCTAAGCGTAAGCGCCAATAATCTGGGGTACTTAAATGCGCTTGGATATCTTTCAAGCCATTGTGGCCGCCAGTGCCGCCACCTAACTTCAGGCGTGCAGTACCAGGCTTTAAATCCAGTTCATCTTGCACCACCAAAATATCTGCAGGAGTGATTTTGTGAAAGCGGCATAGCGCGCCAACTGATTGCCCACTTAGGTTCATGTAAGTGCTTGGCTTGAGTAAGTAAAGATCTTCGCCTTCCCATTTGGCTTTGGCTACTTTGCCATGAAAGCGTTTTTCAGATTCAAAACGAGTGCTTAGTTGTTTTGCCATTGCGTCAACAAACCAGAAGCCAGCATTGTGCCGATCTTCTATATGCTCGTCTCCAGGGTTGCCTAGGCCAACAATTAATTTAGTCATGCTGAGAGTTTAAAGATATAAAAGTATTTCGCCAAAAAAGAATGAAAACTGGGGGCAATAAAAAAGGCCCGCTTACGCAGGCCTTCTTGTACAAGCGATTGAGCTAAATAATTAAGCTTTATCCTTTGGTGCTTCAGCTGCAGGGGCGGCCGCTGCTGGTGCAGCAGGTGCATCTGTAGGCTCAGCAGCTTTAACTGCTGGGATACGTGCGTTAGCAAGTACAGGGTTCTCTTGCTCAACATGCAATACCAAAGTAACGCCTTTTGGCAATGCGATGTCTTTAGCGTGAATACCGTGACCAACTTCAATCTTCGCCAAGTCCACTTCAATGAACTCTGGCAAGTCTGCTGGCAAGCAAGAAACTTCAATTTCAGTAAGGATGTGGCTAATAACGGCACCTTGCAATTTCACAGCAGCTGAAGTGTCAGCATTAGTGAAGTGCAATGGAACGCGCATATGAACTTTCTCAGACGCGGATACGCGCTGGAAGTCAATGTGCAATACCAATGGCTTGAATGGATGCATTTGGTAATCGCGCAACAACACTTTTTGTGTCTTACCGCTAATTTCCAAATCCAAAATGGATGAGTGGAATGCTTCCTTGCGGAGAGCATGGAACAACGCGTTGTGGTCTAACTCAATGACCAAGGCTGGATCTTTACTACCGTAAACGATTCCGGGAGTTTTTCCGGAATTGCGCAGACGGCGGCTCGCACCCGTTCCCTGTACGCTTCTTTCAAAGGCAACTACTTTCATGATGATTTTCCTAGTTAAGGTTAATTTCCGTTCGCGACCAAACAGAAAAGCCTTCGATTATATCGTGGGAAAGGGTGTTTTTGCCTGCAAAAGGCTTAAAACTGCCAAAAACCAGGGTAAAACGGTGATTTTTGGCTTATTCAGCAAACATCGACATCACTGAATCACCTTTGCTAATGCGGGAAAGGGTTTCAGCTAGGATCGGAGCAACGCTCAATTGGCGAATTTTGGATACTTTCATTGCCTCTGCAGTCAGGGGAATAGTGTCGGTAACAACCAACTCATCCAATTCAGAAGCAGCAATACGAGCTACAGCACCGCCTGAGAGCACGGCGTGAGTACAGTAGGCGGTAACACCCTTAGCACCACGCTCTTTAAGCGCTTCAGCGGCTTTACAGAGGGTTCCACCAGTATCGATGATGTCATCCATGATGACGCAATGGCGGCCTTCTACTTCGCCAATAAGGTGCATTACTTCAGATACGTTTGCTTTAGGACGGCGTTTATCAATAATTGCCAAATCAGTGCCTAATTGCTTAGCCATTGCACGGGCTCGAACAACGCCGCCAATGTCAGGAGACACAATGATCAAGTCTTTTTTCGTTTTCTGTGCTTCCAAGTCAGCTAAAAGGACTGGGGAAGCATAGATGTTGTCTACCGGGATATCAAAGAAACCCTGAATTTGGTCGGCATGCAGATCCATGGTCAAAACACGCTCAATGCCAGCTACTGACTGAAGCATATTGGCCACAATCCGAGCGGAAATAGCTACGCGAGCAGAACGAGGGCGGCGGTCTTGACGGGCATAACCGAAGTAAGGAATCACTGCGGTTATGCGGCTTGCAGATGCTCGTTTCAGAGCATCAATCATGATCATGAGTTCCATCAAGCTGTCATTTGTAGGTGCGCAGGTTGATTGGATCACCACGACATTTTTGCCGCGGACGTTCTCTTGAATTTCTACTTGAATCTCACCATCAGAGAATCGGCCAACAAAGGCTTTTCCCATTGGGAGTTTGAGTTCTTTGGCTACAGCCTCAGCCAAAACGGGATTTGCGTTGCCTGTGAAAAGAGTCAATAAATCTGCGTTTGTGGAGGACATAGTCTTATGGGTTTTGTGGGGTCAAAAGGTTATCTTTATCGTTTCTACAGTACTTGGCAGGGGAAGAAGGATTCGAACCTTCGCATGCTGGAATCAAAATCCAGTGCCTTAACCAGCTTGGCGATTCCCCTACAGGTCAATCTGAAGAAATCAAATTGTAAGCGGGATTTTTATTTAGCCCCCGAACAACCCGACCTACCCACCCTTCAGGAAGATTTTGCAGAAGATTTTCTAGTTTTGCGGTATCAGTCTTAGGGTCTAAGACTGCAAAAACGCTACTTCCAGAGCCAGACATTCGGGGCTGTGAGCCCGGTACTGCCTGGGTAATCCAATCCAAAGCTTGCTTCACTTCTGGGCAAATCCGCATCGCTACGGCCTGACAATCATTTGATTGATACAACAATGGCGATGCAAGAAAGCCATCAATTGTAATCTGAGCGTGATCTCGGGTCAATTCCGGGTCTTGAAAAATGCTTACGGTTGCGATGCCCTGATTGGGAAATATCACCAAAAAATCAGGGGTTTGGAGGGAAATTTTTTGAATTTTCTCCCCAATGCCTTCAACAAAGGCATTTTGACCAAAAATGAAGAAGGGGACATCGGCACCGAGCTGAAGCCCAAGGTTGCAAAGTATTTCTTTGGAGAGATTGAGATTCCAAAGGGCGTTAAGACCAATCAATGTAGTTGCTGCGTCAGAGGAACCACCCCCCATACCTGCACCCATCGGGATTTCTTTGTGAAGATTAATTTCAACACCAGCCTCAATCTTGCAAAATTCTTTTAGTAAATTAGCTGCGCGAACTACCAAATCTTGCTCGGGCGGAACTCCGGGAATGGGATTAATGCGGCGCACTTCATTTTCAGCAATGCTTTTTAAGTGGATGGTGTCACACCAGTCAATCAGTTGAAAGACGGATTGGAGTAAGTGATAACCATCTGCTCTACGTCCGACGATGTGTAAAAAAAGATTGAGCTTAGCCGGCGAACGAAGAGATAAAGAATCGGATTTCGCCATTATTATTTTGCTTAGTCATTCGGGCGGTCAAACACGAGACGTATATCAATCGAGCCGATATTCGAGGTACGTGTCATCGTGAGCTTTTCGAGGCGATTGGTATTGCTCCAGGTATATACCAAGTCCCAGCCATCCTGACTAATTTTGCTTACTTGACCATTTGCATCTCTATCAACACTTGCCTCGCTTCCAGGACGCACTTCGCCTCTTAACCAGTTTGATAATCCGCGCGCTGGTAGTGGTAGGCCTAATGTGTTTTGCAATAAGGTGTCTGCATCAACTGCAGTAACTACTTTGCCATCACTTTCGAGTGTGGCTTCACCCGGCGTAATAGTAATTTTTGCAATCGAGCCACCCATGGGATTGCGTATTTCTAAAACATCCTTTAATGCTTCTTGGGACAAGGTAAAACCACCAGAGCCACCTTGGTTTTGTGACTCAGTTAAGCCGATGACTTTGACGGCAAAGCGCCCATCCCATGAGCTCTTAGATGCTTGGTCATCCGTTGCCCAGTCTGGCTTTAGGCGTTGCAAAGTTTCTTTCAGGGTTGGATTATTAGCGTCTATTTTTTGTCCCTGGCGCCACATCTCTTCAGCTTCCGCACGGCGATTCATGACCCATAACACTTCACCAGTATGAGCCGCAATATCCGCTTCTGGTTTCATAGCAAATGCTTGTTGTAATTGTTCTAATGCAAGGGTATTTTTACCTAGACGAAAATTGACCCAGCCCAAGCTGTCCAAAATAAAACTATCTTTTGGAGACAGCTGATGCGCTTTACTGATGAGCGCATATGCTTCAGGTAACTTCATATTGCGGTCGGCTAAAGAATAGCCAAGGGCATTAAGAGAATTTACATCGTTTGGGTTCTTGCGCAAAATGTCACGCAGTGTTTTTTCCATCACATCTATATGACCTACTTTTTCAGCAGACATGGCATAGGTATAAAGTAGGCCTGGATCTTTGAGTGGAATCTTGACGGTAGATGCGATTTCATAAAAAGCGCGTAAAGCATCCGACTCATCTTTCGCTTTAGCAAGCAATGCTTGTAATTGCAAAAGAGTATTTTCTTGTTCCGCGGGAGTTTGTTGGCGCAATAAAGTAATTGCTGGCTTGACAGCATCAGACCAGCGATTACTTAAGATCAATAGCGTTACCAGGACTTCTTTAGGTTTGGTATCCGAAGCTGGAGAGAGTTCATCCCAAGTTTTTGCTGCTTGCATAGCTAAATCTGGGGATCCTCCAGCAATTGCAATTTCCATCGCTCTTTGGGCTAGCCTGGGGTCCTGGTATTGGCGCGCCATCTCCAGATAGGTGTTGTAAGCCAAGCCAGCCTCACCCCGCTGAAGGGCGATTTCGGAGGCGAGCACCTCAAACACCGCTTCGCCAGTTTGCAATCCATTTGCCTGGGTTTGGGCATGGGCTGATGAAATGACTCCACCAGTGAGGGCCGCCAGGAATAAACCCTTTAAAAGAGGTTTCAGTGTGAATTTACTCATAAGCACATTCTAATCCGCGAATCTACAATCCATTTATGCCAGAACTTCCAGAAGTAGAAGTCACCCGATTAGGAATCGCCCCCCATCTCGAGGGGCGCAAGGTCAGCGCCGTCAAGATTATTGATGGACGCTTGCGTTGGCCAGTGCCCGCCAACCTCTCTAAAAGCTTGCCTGGGCAAACAGTGCATGCTATTGAGAGGCGTGGGAAGTATCTTTTATTAGAAATGGATACGGGCTACTTGCTGATTCATTTGGGGATGACGGGAACTTTGCGTGTACTCCCAGGTTCGGACCCCCTCAAGATTCATGATCGCGTGACTCTAGAGTTCGGTAAGTTCAGCTTGCGTTTGCATGACCCACGAAAATTTGGTGCCGTCTTATGGCATCCCAAATCAAAAGGTCCCATTGAAGCATTTGCGCTTTTGCAAAAGTTAGGCGTTGAGCCATTTTCTCCGGAGTTTGCGGGTGAGCTGGGCGCGGATATTTTGTATCAAAAATCCCGCAAACGCAGTGTTGCTGTGAAGCAGTTTCTTTTAGCGGGGCAAGCAGTTGTCGGTGTCGGCAATATTTATTGTTCTGAAAGTTTATTTGAGGCGGGTATTCATCCAGCTAAAGCTGCAGGAAAGCTCACGCGTCCGCAATGTTCTCGTTTGGCTGAAGCGGTGAGATTGATTTTGAAAAAAGCTATTGCAGCTGGCGGTAGTAGTTTGAAAGATTTTGTAAATAGCGATGGTGATCCTGGGCACTTTATGGTCCAAACCAAGGTCTATGACCGCAAAGGCTTGCCATGTAAGGTGTGTAAGTCGCCTATTAGTCAGATAGTGCAGGGCCAGCGCTCCACTTATTTTTGTACTCAATGTCAAAAACGCTGATCAACACATTTGCATCAAAGCTTGTTGCTTGGCATGCGATCAGTGGGCGCTCAGGTTTGCCTTGGCAAGGTAATCGAGACCCTTATGCAGTGTGGGTTTCAGAAATCATGTTGCAACAAACTCAAGTGGCTACGGTCCTTGAGCGCTACCCACGTTTTATGAAACGCTTTCCAGCGGTTAAAAAATTAGCCGCTGCTGATATCGACGAGGTATTGGCTGAGTGGGCGGGATTAGGGTATTACTCGCGCGCGAGAAATCTACATGTTTGCGCAAAGCAGGTCATGACAGAGTTCGGCGGCAAGTTCCCAAGTGACCCCATTTTGCTTGAGCAATTAAAAGGGATTGGGCGATCTACAGCTGGCGCAATCGCTGCATTTGCTTTTCATGAGCGAGCACCTATTTTGGATGCGAATGTGAAACGCATTCTGGCACGTTTATTTGCGATTGAAGGTGCGATACAAGATAAGAAGATCAACGATCGACTGTGGGATTTAGCAATAGATTTACTACCAACTAAGCCTACAGATATGCCGGTCTATACCCAGGCACTGATGGACTTTGGCGCTACTTGGTGTACGTCACGCAAACCAGTATGTTTAGGGTTAGAAAAAAAATGCCCATTCGCAAAAGACTGCCAAGCCAATTTAAGCGGTCAAGTCCTTTTGCTTCCACAAAAAACCAAGAAGACCAAATCCCCAGAATTTGATTGCAATATGTTGTTGATGCGTTCGGCTAACTCCATCCTCTTGCAAAAGCGCCCGAGTAATGCCATTTGGGGTGGTCTATGGTCTTTGCCTGAAGGACCGTGGACCCCTAGGGTGGCTCGTGCAAAAGTTGTTGAGATAAGCCCACAGGAATTATTGGCAGCTACATTGCCCGAAGAAAAATCGGCAGCACTTACAAAAGCTTGTAAAGCCATAAAGCAGGCCGAAGAAATTAAGCATGTCTTTACGCACCGCAAATTGTGGATGCAGATATGGCAGGTAAGCGCTCCAAAAGAGTTGGTCTTTTTAAATCCAGATCTGAAGTGGGTCCCCTTGGCTCAGCTAGGGCGCCATGGCTTGCCGCAGCCGATTAAGCTTTTGCTGCAGGGATTGAATCTAGTTCGCGGTGACGATCTAAAAAATTAAGCTGCAAGTCCATGAGGTCTTTTTGGGCGCGGAAGTGTTCGCTCAAGCGGCCTACGAGATAGACAGAGCGATGTTGGCCGCCAGTACAACCAATGGCAACCGTCAAATAACTGCGACCATCAGCAATGTAATGGGGCAACCACTTGTTAATGAATTGGGTGATGTCGGATTCCATGCTCCTGACTTCTGGAATTTTTTCCAGAAATTCCTTAACGGGCTTGTCGTTGCCGGTCAGTGGTCTGAGTGCTTTGTCATAGTGGGGGTTTGGTAGACAACGCACATCAAAAACTAAGTCCGCTTCGCTGGGCACGCCCTTTTTAAAACCAAATGACTCAAAAACTACTGTGAGACCTACCGGTTTGTCTTTGAGGAGATCTTGAATCCAGGAACGCAATGCATGAGCAGGTAGGTTGCTGGTATCGATGCTGTGCGCTTGGGCACGTAAGGGCTCGAGCAAATTACGCTCTTTATCAATTGCCTCAATCAGAGTTGCCGATTGAGATTGTTTGCCATTAGTAGATAAGGGGTGGCGACGACGGGTTTCTGAAAAGCGTTGCACCAAAGTATTGGTATCGGCATTCAGGAATACCACTCTGACCTGATGATTTTTGCGTAGATTCTCGAGAATGGACGGCAAGTTTGCAATAGATTGTCCGCGACGAGCATCTATGGCGACCGCAACTTGTTCGCACTTTTCTTTTTCAAGAGTGGAGATGAGGTTTTCGAGAAGTGAGACGGGAAGATTGTCTACGCAGTCATAGCCAGCATCTTCAAAAGCCCTCAGGGCTACTGATTTACCTGAGCCTGATATTCCGGTAATCAGATTGATCTGCATAGCTTAGAGTAGGCGTCCTTGGGACTTTGATGACTCTGACTCCGCATTCATCTGAATACGTTGACGCTCGATAAATTCTTTTAAGGTATCTATACCGCGCAATTGCAAAATGGTATTGCGTACAGCAGCTTCAACTAGTACGGCTAAGTTGCGACCTGCAGCCACCTGAATTTTGACCGTACGAATGGGGATGCCTAGTACGTCGATATGCTGGGCCTCAAGGGGTAGACGCTCAAATTCGCCATCTGTTCTGCGAACTAGCTGAACAATCAGGCGTAGTTTTAATTTACGACGCACTGCTGTTTCACCAAAGATCGTCCGAATATCGAGCAATCCCAATCCACGTACCTCAAGTAGGTTGCGCAAGATGACGGGGCAGCGACCCTCAATGTAATCAGGTCCAAGACGTGCAAAGTCAACTGCATCATCGGCTACCAATCCATGTCCACGAGAAATAAGTTCGAGGCCTAATTCACTTTTACCTAGGCCAGATTCGCCAGTAAGAAGTACACCCAAGCCCAGAATGTCCATGAAGACACCATGCATGGTGATTTGAGGGGCACCAATTTTGGTTAAGTAAGTGCGTAAATGATCAATCACTTCCGCAGCAGAAATGGCGGTGGTGAATAGCGGTGTTGAGGAGCGCTGGCAGAATAGTTGCAAGTCTGGATCCGCACTCTTACCATCAGCCACAATGACACAAGGAGGCATCTTGGAGATCAAACTGGCAATTTGCTCTTGCCTTTGTTTTGGCTCCAGAGCTGCGTGATATTCAACCTCTTGTTCGCCGAAGATTTGAATACGGCTTGGGTGAATAAGGTTTAAGTGACCTACTAAGTCGGAGCTGGCTGCAGCTATTTTTACAGCTTCTGGAGGGAAGGTGCGGTCGGCACCTTCAAGACCGCCAATCCAAGACAACTTTAATTCTGAAACATTGTCATCAAAAATCTGCTGAGCAGTTACTCCTTCTAGGAGTAATGGCTGAGTCATTTTGCTGTACCCCAGTGTTGTAAGAGTTCGCAAACCTTTAAGGGGTCTGCAGTAGACGATAAGGTCTCGCGAGCATCTGCATCCGACAGCAACTGAGCAATCGAAGACAAAATTTCTAAATGTTGTTGGGTGGCTTTTTCTGGGACCAGCAAGAAAATCAAGATGGAAACCGCTTCACCATCCGGAGCTGCAAACTCAATAGGGTTTTGCAGTCTCATAAAAGCGGCACTTGGCTGCTTTAGGCCTTTCACACGTCCGTGAGGGATGGCTACACCAGCGCCGAGGGCGGTAGAGCCTAAATCTTCACGAGCATTGAGGAACTCTATAACGGAGTTTGCTGCTATTCCTGTTTGTTTAGAAAATAGTTCTCCAGCGGCTGCAAATGCATCAGCCCTGCTTGTGGCGAGGATATCTAATGCAATGCAGTCGGGAGTAAAAAGATTGGTCAGGGCATTCATGTGAATTGATTATAGGTGTCCTGACGTACTAGATCACTCAAAATGCTTTTCGTGGTGATGATCTTGAATCTTTTCTTTGTGTTTGACAACTTGACGCTCTAACTTATCAACCACTGCATCCATAGCGTGATAGAGGTCAGCATTGTGTGCTTCAGCGAACAGATCTTTCCCTTTAAGGTGAATGGTGATCTCGGCGCTTTGACGCAGGTCCTTCTCTTTGGCTTTATCTACTACCAGGAAGGCAGACGCATCAATGACGTGATCGAAGTGCTTACGAATTTTGGTTAGACCCGCCTCAAGATGAGAGCGCATGGCAGGGGTAACTTCCACGTGACGGCTATTAATTTTCAAATTCATTAGCGACTCCTTTTATAGATGCTATAGATGCGTGCGCATAGTCATGCCCGGGGTGCGCAGCAAGCCCCTGAAATTTTTTGTGCTGTTTTTTTTGGAAAATAAACCATGAGCCTCCAGCGTATCAGCGAATTTGCCGAAAACCAAGAGGGAAGTGCAATTTTTATTACTTTAAAAGCGGGAAGCCTTGTCTGGCTTACATCCGGAAGTTTTCGCCCAGGTAGACTCTGCGGACGGCATCGTTCTGAATAATCTGATCAGGCTTACCTTCGGCCAATACGCTACCTTCACTGATGATGTAAGCGTGGTCACAGATACCTAGGGTTTCGCGGACGTTGTGGTCGGTAATCAGTACCCCAATTTGGCGGTCCCGAAGGAAGCGAACAATACGCTGGATTTCCCCAACAGCAATAGGGTCTACACCAGCAAAGGGCTCATCTAGCAGGATAAATTTTGGCTGGGAAGCGAGAGCTCTCGCAATTTCTACCCGCCTACGTTCACCACCGGATAGGGAGAGGGCTGGGTTATTGCGCAGATGACTAATTTGGAGTTCGCCCAAGAGCTCATCTAGGCGGTTGGCAATTTCAGCTTTAGTCAGGGGCTTGCCACCTTGAGCTTGAAGCTCTAGGACTGCCTGAATATTTTCAGCTACGTTGAGTTTTCTAAATACAGAGGCTTCTTGCGGCAAATAGGAGAGACCCATCCGAGCGCGCTCATGAATCGGTAAATGCGTAATATCTGCGCCATCTAAAACGATATTTCCACCATCGAGTGGGACTAGTCCAACAATCATGTAGAACGAAGTTGTTTTGCCTGCTCCATTTGGGCCGAGTAGACCTACCACTTCACCGCATCTAACTTGCACGGATACATCACGAACTACGGTTCTTGAGCCATACCGTTTTTGTAGGTTATGGGCGCTTAGTGTGGGCGCATTATCGATGTGGGCTAAATCCGCTGTCATTTCTCTAGGGTTGCTTTTCGTCTTGGTGAAAGGATGGCTCTTGCTAAGGGCAGATCATCCGGTTTTGCATCTTTAGGAGGCGTGACATGATAGTACTGCTTTACATCATCGTACTCAATTTTCCAGCCCTTTAATTGATCGAGCATTTGCATATTGAGCAAGCGCTTCAAGCTGGCATCGCCTGTCAACGTCAGAAACTCAGTCTTGGCATCATAGGTAACCTGGGCACCATGGCCTTGCATGAACTCATCTGCAAGGCCCTCGCGACGTTGTCTAAAGCTTGCAACCGCTTCCGGAGTGCCCACGACATCGACAAACTCATAACCTTGAGGATCCACTTCAATGTGGCCGTCCTCACCAGTAACAATAATGCTGCCTTTGATCAATAGCACCTGACCATTGAGGTCATAGATTTGCTTAACGTCGTTTACAGAAACTTTTTCCGCTTCCAGAATGACGGGTTTGTCTTGGTCTGCTTTTTCTGCGAACGACAAAGATGCAAGGGAGAGCCCAAAGCTTAGGAGCGCAAGGCGAACCAATAAAATTTTCATTGACACCATTTTATTGGTGGCTCCGTGGGGCGCGCTCAATACGTCCTTTAACTTGGCCGCTGAGCACCATACTTTGTTCGACGTTGTTAAACACACCACCTTCAGTGGAATTCATAATCGACATGCCCTGCTCAAGGGTAATTGGCCGATCGGTTTCAATAATGTCATCGTTAATGAGCACTTTAAAATAGCTTGAGCTGGCTAACATTCTTAAGGTGGCTGGCTGTGATTCAGTCGCTTCTTGAGCTGGGCGAAAGATACTGGCGTTATCGTATAAATCAAGGATGGTGAGATCACCATCGAGATGTCCGGTATCCGACTTCACGGTTACAGGCGCTTTCTCAGCCTGGAACAGGCGCATGCGCGGTGTCAGGATATCGATAGAGGCATCGTCATCATAGTGCGTGACTTTGACGCCCAACACTCGGTATTTAGTATTGCCCAATTCATTAAGAGCGGATAGTGCACCATCTTTGATGGTGTAGTCAGGCTCATGCAGGCGCACGCGTTCTAAGGGAGATTTTTCTGGCGGAGTATTTTTTTCGACCAGCCAAAAAGTAGCCAGCGTGAGTGCCCCCATCAAAATCAAGGGCAAGAGGCGCAATAGGGTACGACCGATACCAACTTTAATTTGCTGAGGCTTTAACGGCATTGCTTAGCTACGAGCCTTAAGAAGTAATTCTTCATAGCGATTCTGGGCTTTGAGAATCAGGTCACATACTTCACGCACTGCACTATTACCGCCATTGCGTGTCGTCACCAAGTGGGAAAATTCTTGAACAGCTTCGTGACCTTGTGCTGGGCAAATTCGAAAGCCTGCATTTTTCATCATTTGCATGTCTGGCCAATCGTCACCCATAACAGCGCAGTCAGCCGCAGTCAGCCCCAGAGATTGAAGAACTTCTTTCAGGGCAATAGCTTTGTTTTCAACACCCATGTGAATATGTTTAATACCAAGCTCTTCACAGCGTGCCAAAACCATTTTAGAATTTCTGCCGGTAATGATGGCAGTCGGAATGCCGCATTGCTCTAATAATTTGATGCCTAAGCCATCTTGAATATCAAAGGCCTTTAAAGATTCTTTGCCATCAGAACCAATCCAAACTTGTCCATTTGTTAATACGCCATCAACATCCAATACCAAAAGCCTCACTTTGCCTGCGCGCTCCCAGGCCTGTGGGTATTGAGCTAGAGGGTTGGTCTTGTGAGTATTGAAAGCGCTGGGCATGAAAGGGAAACTCGATTACTAATGGAGGTTAAATGACTTTGGCTGCAAATAAATCATGTAGATTTAATGCGCCCAACAAATGACCTTGGTTATCTGTCACCACTAAATGATTGATGCGATGTTTCTCCATCATCTCGATCGCTTCTTCAGCAAGTAACTCTGCTGGAATGGTACGAGGATCGGCAGTGGTCGCACTCTTCAGTTTGATGCCGCCAAGGTCGGTAGTTTTTTCCAAAAGGCGACGCAAGTCACCGTCAGTCAATATACCAAATACTTTTTTGTTGGCATCTAGGATAACCACCATACCCATGCGCTTCGAGGTCATCTCTAACAAGGCATCTTGTAGAGACGCATCAATGGAGATCTTAGGCGTGTCTGCAAGGCTACGCATTACTTCGCTGACATGCATTAATTGCTTGCGACCTAGTCTGCCACCAGGATGAGAGCGAATAAAGTCTTCAGCTTTAAAGCCGCGTGCATCTAGTAAGGCAACAGCTAGTGCATCGCCCATGGCTAGTGCAGCAGTAGTGCTAGTTGTAGGCGCCAGATTCAATGGGCACGCCTCTTTTTCAACACTGGTATCTAAATGCGCGTCTGCCAATTTGGCAAGAGAGGAATTTGGAGCGCCAGTGAGAGCAATAAGTTTTGCGCCAGTGCGTTTTACGATTGGCACGATAGTCAAAAGCTCATCTGTCTCGCCGGAAT